>CAYOBT010000590.1:0-1883 GCA_964402205.1 uncultured Anaerolineales bacterium | reverse complement strand
AACCCGCCCGGCGCCGCGGCCCGGGGGATTCGGCTACCATCGGTCGTTATGACCTCGGACGCCGCCCAACAGCCCTGGACCGTGGGGCGCCTGATCCAGTGGACGCGGGAGTTTCTCGCCGGCCGCGGTGTGGACTCGCCGCGCCTGGCCGCCGAGGTCCTGCTGGCCCACGTGCTGCGGTGTGAGCGGATCGATCTGTACGCGCAGGAAGGGAGGTTCTTTGGGCAGGCATACGGCGCGATGTTGACGTTGCAGGATGCGATCGAGGATGCGCTAGAGGCGGGAGCGCGGCAGAACCCGTGCTTTGGCGTGGCGGGCGTGCGGAACGTGGGGTGGACGAGCGAGTTTGCCACCTTTGCGGCTGTGGGCAGCACAGAGCCCGGCTATGTGGGGAGTCGGTTCGAGTTGACGTGTAGGATTTGGTAGGGAGGTAGCGAGATGGCGCAGATCGATGATGCGGTAAAGTCATGGGCAGGGTGTTTGATCCAATACTCAGAGGACGGGGCTGTGTGGGAGGAGTGCTCGACCGTTGTTACCAGTCTCGCCCACAGCGGAGGCGATCGGATCACGGGAGAGCAGTTGCCGTTCAACGCCGATTCGTTTGTGATCGGTGTGGGCGCGCGACAGCCCTTGGATCTCAACTTTCGGGTTTTGTTCCAGAACAGTCAAACCAGCTTTTGGCAAACGGTGTGGGACGCCTACGAGGACAATTCCGATTTCTACTTCCGGTGGTTCCCGGCCGGCGGCATCGAGGGCGCTCTTGGCATGGAGACGGGTGCTGGCAGGATCACCAAGGCACCAATGCCCGCGCAGGGCGACGCCAATAATGCGTCGCCGTTGTCATGCGAGTTCACCTTGCATGTGGACAAAGTTGATCCTGTGATCTACGCGTCCAGCTAGGGGGCCGCATGAAGCTGACGGTCACGGTGGACGGGCACGAGAGCTATCTGGTGCTGAAGGATAGCTGGACGCGGCGCGATCTACGGACATGGGATGAGGCCACGGACCAGACCAACGTGTGGACGGCCGAGGAGGCAGCGTTGCCTCGGGCCAAGCGGCCGGCGCTGAGCACGGATGAGCGCCAGGAGCGGATGGAGGCGCGGGCGCTGGGGTTGCTGGATGGCTGGTGCACCGAGGCTTACCTGGTGGTGACGCCGGAGCGGGCAGTGCATCGGCCAGCCGAGCTGACGCCGGACGACATGCTGGACATGGACGCCTCGCTGGTGCGGTTCCTATTCGGCGCGCCATGGGCGGCGTATCGAGAGCGGAGCCGCCTGGGGGAACCGACCGTCGAGCGATCCTCGACGCGGTAAAGGCGCGGGATGGGGGCAAGCCCGGGCCCCGCTCGACGGAGGCGGACTGGGCGCTGGAGGACGCGTGGCTGATGGAGATGCTGCCGCAGCTGACGTTGGAGCAGATCGACGAGATCGACCTGCCACGGTATATGCGCGCCTGGGAGGCGCGAGAGCTGATGCAGCGGGCCACGCGGACGGAGGGGCAGACGGTGGATGTGCCCGACTGGGAGACGCCGGAGGAACAGCGGACGTGGCGGACGCTGGAGGGCTGGCTGCGAGGGAAGGTACCGATGAGTGAGGTAGCCAAGTTGGATCAGACATTGGTGGCCGAGATGATGGCCAGAATGGGGAAGCAACATGGCTGATGCGACGCACAGACTGGCGCTGATTTATGGAATGCCTGGACTGGCCGCTTTGTGCCCCTGCCCATCCCCTACTGGGGCCTGCTGATGCCCGTCCTGGGGCCCGATGGTGACGCGTGGTTCCCTGTTCCCTCAGGTATCGCTGGACACGACTGGCTCCTAGACAAGGACATGCGTCTCTTTGAAGTTGATCTACAATCGGGCGCGTGTACTCAAGTTGCCGACG
>CAYOBT010000589.1:0-1884 GCA_964402205.1 uncultured Anaerolineales bacterium | reverse complement strand
CAACCATCGCATCCCACCAGGAGGCTCCCCATACGCTCGCGCGTCGCCGTCGTCCTCGCAGCCGCCATCACCCTGACCCTCGGCGCGGCCTGCGTCCCCCCAGCGCCCGCTAGCACCCTCCAGCCCTCGCGCACGCTCAGGCCCACCGCGCGCGCCACGGCCACCCGCGCCCCCAGTCGCACGCGCCAGCCGACCCGCACGCCCGAGCCAACGGCCACCAAGCCATCCGACACGCCCGCGCGTCCCGGCGGCCTGCAGCAGGCCCTCGTCACCCGCGTCGTCGATGGCGACACCATCGTCGTGCGGATCGACGGCGAAGCGTTCAAGCTGCGCTACATCGGCATCGACACGCCCGAGACCGTCCACCCCGACAAGCCCGTCGAGTCCATGGGCCCCGAGGCGTCCGAGGCCAACCGCCGCCTGGTGGAGGGGCGCACCGTGTACCTGGAAAAGGACGTCTCCGAGACGGACCGCTATGGCAGGCTGCTGCGCTATGTGTGGGTGGGCGATACCATGGTCAACGCCGAGCTGGTGCGGCTGGGCTATGCCCAGGCCTCCAGCTACCCGCCCGACGTCAAGCACCAAGAGCTGTTCGCGCAGCTCCAGCGCGAGGCCAGGGAGGCGGGGCGCGGCCTCTGGGCGGAGGAAGCCCCATCGCCCACCGAGGCCCCGTCGTCCAGCGCGGCGGGCGGCGGCTCGGTGGCGCTGGGGACGCTCCACTATGACGGCGACGTGCCCCAAGTCGAAAGCGACGAGTGGATCGAGGTGGTCAACCAAGGCAGCGAGCCCGTCGAGCTTGACGGCTGGGTGCTTCGGGACGATGATCGCAATGCGTTCCAGTTCCCAAGCTACACGCTCGAGCCGGGCGCATCCTGCCGCGTCTATACCGACGAGGTGCATCGCGAGACGGGCGGGTTCACCTTTGGCTCGCCGGACGCCATTTGGGGCAACAGCGGCGACGTCGTCGAGCTGGTGGATCCCAGCGGCCAGGTGGTGGATAGCGCCTGCTGGGGACGGGGATGTCCGTAGCGAGGCCTCTGGGCACGGCATGCCGTTCCCCTACCATAACCATATCCTCCCAGCTCCCCTCCACCTCGTCTCTCGCGGGGGAGGGGCAACGCCGTCGGCGGGGCGGGGGTCGCAGCGCATGGGCTAGACACTGCACCTCTCGGATGCTACCATGCGCCCGAGATCGTGCCACCAACGGAGGACCCAAGCATGAACGATGCGCCTGCCATCGCGTTGCGCAACCTGCACAAGTCTTACGGTCCCGTGCACGCCCTGAGAGGCGTCGATCTGGAAGTCGGCCGCGGCGAGGTATTCGGCTTTCTGGGGCCCAACGGCGCCGGCAAGACCACCACCATCCGCTGCATGCTCGACCTGATCCGCCCGCAAGCCGGCACCATCCGCGTGCTGGGCCTTGACCCGCAGGCCGAGCCCAAGGCCGTCCAACTGCGCGTCGGCTATCTGCCCGGCGAGCTCAATCTGGAGCCCGGCCTCACCGTCGAAGCCACGTTACGCTACCTGGCCGCCCTGCGCGGCAACCGCCTGGAGTGGCGCCATGTCCGCGAGCTAGCCAACCGACTCCAGCTCGATCTCGGCAGTCGCGTCCAGAACCTCTCCAAGGGCAACAAGCAAAAGGTGGGCGTCGTCCAGGCGTTGATGGCCCGCCCCGAGCTGCTGCTGCTCGACGAGCCCACCGCTGGCCTGGACCCCCTCATGCAGCAGGAGGTGTACGCGCTCATCCACGAGGCCCAAGCCGATGGCGCCACCACTTTTTTCTCGTCGCACGTCATCAGCGAGGTCGAGGGGCTGGCAAGCCGCGTAGCCATCCTCCGCCGCGGCAAGATCGTCGAGACCATCAAGCCCCAGCAGCTCTTGGAC
>CAYOBT010000588.1:0-1890 GCA_964402205.1 uncultured Anaerolineales bacterium | reverse complement strand
CCCCAGCGGTCGAACGCGATCTCGCGGATGTTGTACTGCTCGCCCAGGGCGATAATGTCGCGCACGATGTATCCATAATCGATCACCGTGCCCTCGGTTGCCCTGATCAAGCCTTCCCTCACCCAGGCATCGTATGGCACCCGATCCTTGCGCGCCCTCTCGATCATGCTCTCCTCTGGGATCCAGAAGAACGGAACCAGGCATATCGCTCGGGCTCTCCCTTCTCTGGAGGGAAACAGAGCACGAACGATGCAATATCGCTCGAGCTGGCCAGGTCCAGACCGCCATAGCAGATCGAGCCCTCCAACAGCTTGGCGTTGACTGGCGCCGCGCAGCGGTCCCAGGCCTGCAGGTCGAGCCAGCGGGTCTCCTGTTGCGTCCACTGGTTCAGGTGCAGCCGCCGGAACGTGTTTTGATAGGCAGGCGTTTGCTCTGCCTTGCGCGCTTGGTTCCGCAGGTAATCTAGCTTGACGGTTACCCCCAGGTTTGGGTTGGCTCTTCGCCATACGTCCTCATCCAGCCAATCCTCGTCCTCGTCTGCTGCAGAGATATAGGCAAAGAAACTCGGATCCTCGATCACGCCCTCCAGGACCTGACGCGCATACTCGTGCTGTTCCCAGCAGATGCTCTGCCGGTCGAATCCTGCCGTCGTGATCGCGACGGTGAGCGGCTGCCGCCGGGCCCCGGACGAGGTGGTCAGTACGTCCCACAGTTCCCGCGTTGGCTGCGCGTGCAGCTCGTCAAAGATGATCCCGTGTGCGTTGAGGCCGTGCTTGCTGAATGCCTCTGCGCTCAGGACCCGATAGACGCTATAGGTCGATGGCACCACGATCGACCGTTTGTAAGGTTCAGCCCGCTTGCCAAGCTCATGCGATTGCTCGACCATCCGCTTGGCCTCGTCAAAGACGATCGAGGCCTGATCTCGATCCGCGGCCGCGCTGTAGATCTCAGCGCCTGGCTCTCCATCCGCAAAGAGGAGAAAGAGCCCGATCCCGGCCGCGAGCGTGCTTTTGCCATTCTTGCGCGGGATCTCGATATAGGCTGTGCGGTAGCGCCGCGTGCCATCCTGCTTGCGCTTCCATCCAAACAGCGGGCAGATGATCTGTTCTCGTTGCCAGTCCTCTAGCTTGAACCGTTGTCCAGACCATTCGCCCTTGGTGTGCACCAGGAGCCGCTCGAAAAAGTTGACGGCCATGGTCGCAGCCTGCTTGTCAAAGAAAAACTCACTCATCACTGACTTGAGCGTTGAACAGGAGCTCGGCCAGGCTGGGCTCCTCCTCCGGCGCCGAGACCTTCAGCCTCGATCTGGAGCTCGGCGTCAGACCGAACTCAGAGGCATACATGCGAAAGGCCGTCGAGTTGTCTCGCCACACCTGCAGCAGCGGGTGCTTGCGGTCGACGCCATTGACGTCCTTGTCCATCAGGCCGCTGTCTGCGATGATCTCGCGGGCCTCCCGGGCGATCGCCAAGTGCTCACTCATCAGAATGAAGGCAGGCACATCGGCCGAGGTCAGGACCCCCAGCTCGATCATCTGCTTGGCCTGCTTGCGCCAGAACTTTTTCGCGCCATCGCTCAACCCGTGAGGGCAGCGTGTGCTCGCCGGTTCCGGCTGCGGCTCTTGGCTGTTGAGCGGCCGCTTGCCCGGGTTCCCGGCCAGCTTTTTGAGCTCTGTCGGTTTCGGTTTGGGTCCTGGCTGAGCCATCGGTCACCGCCTCATGAAAATAGAGCTAACCTGCGCGTGCGCGCGCGAGACTGCCGCGCGGGTGGCGGCGGGCGGCCTCGCCAAGTGCCTCCTATCGAGACTCGCGGTCAACGTGGGGAGCTATGTCGAGTCCCTGGGCGGAGTGAACGGTTGCATAGACGGCATGGCGCTCGACGCCCGGATCGCC
>CAYOBT010000587.1:0-1895 GCA_964402205.1 uncultured Anaerolineales bacterium | reverse complement strand
TACGCCGCTCCAGAAGATTCGTATGATCGGGTGGCTTCTGTACCGTCTTGGGGCCAAGGGATTCCTGCACTGGGGCTACAACTACTGGTACCGGTCGCAGACCCGACAGCTCATCAACCCCTATCACGAGGTGGCCGCCGAGAACTGGCCCGGTTGGGCGGCGGGTGATCCCTTTGTCGTGTATCCAGGCGAGGATGGGCCGGTGGACTCGTTGCGGTGGGAGGTGTTTGCCCTTGGGCTCCAGGACTATGCCCTGCTGCAGAGCGCCGGTGTGGCGCGACAGGAGGGGCTACTGGCCGAGCTGTACGACTATCATCGCTTCCCGCGGGAGGCGAGCTGGATCGAAAGCACGAGGCGCCAGATTCTAGGGCTGGATGATCCAAACATGTAGCCGGATCACATCCGATGAGGCAAACGGTGGGTGTACGTTGGTCGAGCTAGAAAGCTATAAGGAGCAACACGCATGTTGGCAACGGAAGGCTATCCCAGCACCACTATTCCCGGCTATGTCAACGAGACGCCGGGCATTCAGATCGGTACGCAGATGCGGCCCGACGCCAGCGAAGAGGAAATGACCTTCGCGCGCCAGTTGGGCGTGCAGTGGGTGATGACCGGTTTCGATCGAGACGAGGATCACAGCCTCGAGAACTATCTCGCGCTCAAGAAACGGTTCGAGGATTACGGTCTGAAGATCTACCGGCTGCATCATCACGGTTGTCACAACATGGAGGAGGTGACCCTGGGCCTCCCCGGTCGCGACGAGAAGATAGCGACCTATCTGCAGTACATACGCAACTTGGGCGCCGCCGGCATCCATTACAGCACGTACGCTCATATGGCGAACGGCATCTGGAGCACCGGCCGGGAGGAGGTGCGTGGGGGAGCGATGGGACGCGCCTTTCATCTGGAGGACGCCAAGGAGGGTTGGTGGATCACCAAGCGATGGCATGCACCGCTGACCCACGGCCGACGCTATAGCGAGCAAGAGCTGTGGGACAACTATGCCTATTTCATCGAGCGCGTCGTGCCGGTAGCAGAAGAGTCTGGTGTCTATATCGGCATCCATCCAGACGACCCGCCTGTGTATGACCTGGGGGGCATTCCGCGTTGCATCTTTGGTAGCTTTGAGGGCTATCGTCGCGCGCTGGAGATGGCCGATAGCCCCAACGTCGGCATGTGCCTCTGTGTGGGGTGCTGGCTCGAGGGCGGCGAGGGTATGGGCAAGAACGTTGTCGAGACGATCCGCTACTTTGGCTCCCGCAAAAAGCTGTTCAAGGTGCATTTCCGCAATGTGACGCAGCCCATGCCCGACGGGTTTGTGGAGACGTTCCTTGATGATGGGTATGGGGACATGCTGGCCGTCATGCGCGCCTTGCGCGAGGTCGAGTTTGATGGCGCGATCATCTCGGATCATCTGCAGGCAATGGCCGGTGGCCGGTACGCGGCTGAAGGCTATGCCATTGGCTATATGCGAGGCTTGCTGCAAGCCGCGAACTGGGCTTACGCTGACCGATAGCCCCGCACGAGGTTGACGATGGGTGCCGGGCTGTAGTACCATCGCTGTGGCTCGGCCCCAGCTTTTCCCGCGATCCAGGGAACTCCTCCGAGGCAGCCTACGTCCGTAGGGTACCGGGCCTATTCGCTAGCACGATTGGGGCTGCCGTGCACCGCGAGACACCATGAAACGCATACATCGCGTGCACTCTTGGACGGCGTTGTCCATCGGGAGCTTGCTTCTCCTGACTCTAGGAGCGGTGAGTGTCTGGTTGACACGACCTCTGCCGGCCCAAGGAGTGCTGTCTGCGCACACAACGCCCGTAGGCGTCATTACGGCGCGAGACGGTAGACGACTCTTCCGTCTGATCGATGAGGATCGTGGTGTGTATCGTCCCGCG
>CAYOBT010000586.1:0-1896 GCA_964402205.1 uncultured Anaerolineales bacterium | reverse complement strand
AGGGCAAGGTGAACCGCTCCTGTCGCGGGAGATCTTTCAGCGAGCCCCGCGGTTGGCGGGGCATTTGAGGGATATCATGGCGGCTCTGGCGGACATGCGTCGAGATGGCCGTCGGGTCGTCGCGGTGACGCGACAGGCCGAGCGGGTATCCGAGATGCTAAAGGATCTGGATCTATACGTGTCGCCCGTGCGCGAGCTCGCCAGCCCGCCGTCACCCGGTAGCCTGACGTTGGTCGATGACGCGGTGGGCGAGGGCTGGTACTTTGCTCCGGGCCGTACGGTGCTGCTGACGGACGCCGAGCTCTTTGGTTGGGTCCGCTTGCGGCGTCAGCCTCCCGCTCGGCGACGCCGGGCCGCCCCCGAGACCTCCTATGCCGATCTGAAGCCGGGCGATCTCGTCGTGCATATGGAGCACGGCATCGGCATCTTCCGCGGGATGGTGCGCAAGAAGCTGGGTTCGGTGGAGCGCGAGTACCTGGAGCTCGAGTACGGTGCCGGCGATCGCCTTTTTGTGCCCATTCAGCAGACGGATCGCGTCACGCGGTACGTGGGCGGGGCAGGCCCGGTGCCAGAGCTGCACCGCTTGGGCAGCCCAGGTTGGCGCGCGGCACGCGAAAGGGCCGCCCGTGCCGTTCGTGAGCTTGCCGTCGATCTGCTGGAGCTCTATGCCGAGCGTGAAGTGGCTGAGGGCCATGCCTTCAGCGACGATACCGTCTGGCAACATGAGCTCGAAGCTTCCTTCCCCTATCAAGAGACCGAGGACCAGCAGCGAGCTCTCGCTGAGGTCAAGGAGGATATGGAGCAGCCGCGTCCGATGGACAGGCTCATCTGCGGGGATGTGGGCTATGGCAAGACTGAGGTTGCCCTGCGCGCTGCTTTCAAGGCCGTGATGGATAGCAAGCAGGTCGCTGTCTTGGTGCCAACGACGGTGCTAGCGCAGCAGCATTACCACACGTTTAGGCGACGGCTGCGGGCCTATCCCATACGTGTCGATATGCTCTCCCGCTTTCGATCAAGGGCAGAGGCCAAGCACGTGGTGCAGGACTTGTCTGAGGGCAAGGCGGACATTGTCATCGGCACGCATCGGCTTTTGTCGGACGATGTCGAGTTCCGCGACTTGGGGTTGCTCATCATCGATGAGGAACAGCGCTTTGGCGTTGGCCACAAGGAGCAGTTGAAGGACATGCGGCGCGAGGTCGATGTGCTCACGCTGACAGCGACGCCTATCCCGAGGACGTTGCATCTTGCGCTGGGTGGCGCTCGGGACATGAGCATCATCGATACGCCGCCAGAGGATCGACTGCCGATACGCACCTATATTGCGCCCTGGGAACGCGGCTTGGTGCGACGTGCCATCCTGCGCGAGCTCGATCGCAATGGCCAGATCTACTATGTGCACAACCGGGTGCACGATATCTATCGTGTGGCCGGTATGCTGCGCGACTTGGCTCCTGAGGCAAGGATCCTGATTGGGCACGGTCAGATGCCCGAGGAGGATCTGGCACGCGTGATGGTGGCGTTTGCCCAGGGTGAGGCCGATCTGCTGCTGTGCACGACGATCATCGAGAGCGGCCTCGACATACCGAATGTGAACACCATCATCATCGATCAGGCGGAGCGGTTCGGACTGTCGCAACTCTACCAGCTGCGTGGTCGCGTCGGACGGGGCGTGGAGCGCGCCTATGCCTATCTGCTGCATACGCCCGGCAAGCCGCTGAGCGATGTCGCCTCGGCGCGACTGCGGACCATCCAGGAGGCATCTACCCTAGGCGCGGGCTTTCAGGTGGCCATGCGCGACATGGAGATCCGTGGCGTGGGCGACATCCTGGGCGCCGAGCAGCACGGGCATATCGCGGCGGTTGGTTTTGACCTGTACTCTCGCCTCTTGCGCGAGGC
>CAYOBT010000585.1:0-1900 GCA_964402205.1 uncultured Anaerolineales bacterium | reverse complement strand
CATCTGGTGGATGAGACCCAGGCGGCTCAGGTGGAGATCGCGGCCTGGAACCTGATGCCTTGGCTAGAGCTGCCCAACCTGCAAGCGGTGCGAATTATCCACGGGACACAGAGCCACGAGTTCGGGCGCGGGAGCGCGGCGCGGCTGGTGGTGGGGCGGTTGCGGGGCGAGCACGCCGATCTGGACATCACGGACTTGCGCCATGCGCTATTCGACGTGGATGGGGTGTTGCTGGACATTGCCCATCACGGCCCATCGCCCGGCATCCGCAACTGGACCAACGGCAACCAGCTCCTTTACTATCTGCGCAGCCTGATGTTGGATGCGCTGGTGGCCGGGCATGAGCCCCCGCGCGTGGTGGTGCGGGGGCATTTCCATGAGTATGTGCAGGGCTGGTTGCAGCTGCCCGCGCCTCCGCCGCGCAACTATGAGGCCCACATTCTGATGGTGCCCGGCTACACCATGTTGAGCCATTATGCGGTGCAGGCGACGCGCAGCGCCAGTACCCAGGCGTGCGGGTTGGTGGCGCTGGAGGTGGTGGGCGGCAAGCTAGCGGGCATCCATCCGTACTGGCGGAGGTTGGACCTGCGGACCAAGGAGAGCCTATGATGAGCGATGACGAAAAGCGGGCGCTGTTGGACGAGCTGGTGCGCTATGGCACCCGGCCCGAGATGCAGCCTGGGGACGTGACGCTGAGCGAGCTGGCGGAGGAATTGGGTGTGGGACGGGGGACGGCCCAAAAGCGCATGAAGGGGCTGATCGAGGCTGGCGAGGTGCAGGAGCTGATGGTGCGCCTGCCGAACGGGTATTCGGGGATCGTGTATCGGCGGGCGTAGGTGCAACGTCTATGCCGCGATCTTGATCCCTGGATAGATGTTACCACCGCCACCGGATGATGATGTCGCCTCGCGTCACGTCTACCCGCTCGATGATCTGTTGGTAGACGTGACGTTGGCGCTCGGGCTCCAATTCTGGCAGCCGGGCCAGATCGCGCTCCAATGCGCCCAGCCCCGCCACAAACGCCTCGATCTGCCGTTGCGTCACTGTCAGCTCGGCCACGCGCGCCTCGATGCGCTGGATGCGCTGGGCCAACTCGAGCACGCGAGACTCTAGTTCCTCGCGCGGGAGCCCTCCCATCTGGTAGGCATCCAGCAGGCGGAGGCGCTGGGCCCGGGCGTCCTCGCGGCGGGACCGCAACATCTCCATCTCACGGTCAACGGCCTCAGAACGGAAACGGCGGCTTTGGGCCTCGGCCCACGCGTCCTTGTCGTTCAGCACCTCCTGGACGGCCGCCAGCACGGGGGTCTCCACCAGGTGCGCCATGTGGCTGTTCGAGCGGCACTCACGCCCGCCGGTGTGGGCGTACTGGGAGCAGCGCAGATACGCCCCGGCCTGGTTCCGCGAGTAGGTCATGGCCCAGTCGCAGTAGCCGCACCGCGCCAGGCCGGTGAGCACGTGCACCGTCTTGGCTTTGCCCCAATGCCTGCGCGTGGCGTTGATCCGCTGCACCCGCTCCCACGTATCGGCGTCTATGATCGCCTCGTGCTCGCCATCGGGGTTGTAGGCGGCGCCGGCGTAGGTGGCTCCCTTGTACGTGGCGTTGCGCAGCATTCGCCAGAGCGTCGAGTAGCCCCACTCGGCCCCCCGTGGCGTTTGCAGGCCGCGCTCGTTGAGGCGACGCATGATCCAGACCACACCATGGCCCTCCAGCCGTTGCTGGTAGACCCACTGCACCAACGACGCCCACTCGGGGTCCACCAGCAACCTGCCGGCCACCAGCTCGTACCCGATGGGCGCGTCCGTCCACGAGCCGGGCTTGCCGTCGGCGATCCGACGGGCCACGCCAGCCCGCCGCCGCTCCACCCGCAAGCGCTGCTCTTCCTCGGAGAGGGCGCCCGAT
>CAYOBT010000584.1:0-1908 GCA_964402205.1 uncultured Anaerolineales bacterium | reverse complement strand
TGGGATGATCTCACGTTGGCCCAGAATGGGCAGCGGTTTGAGGACGTTCAGATCCCACCAAGCCGCCCAGGTTGCGGCTATCTCGCGCACCTGATACCGCTGGATATAGGCATAGGACCGCTTGTCAGCCGGCACACCGACGGCGTCGATACCCAGATGGTTGGCGATATAGAGGGCCCGGTCCAGGTGAAAGGCCTGGGTCACAAGGACGGCGTCCTCCACACCAAAGATGTGCAGAGCCCGATAGCAGCTATCGTAGGTGCGGCGACCAGCATAGTCGAGCATCACGGCATCGGCTGGCACGCCCAATGCCACGGCAAGCTCCAGCATGGCTTGCGGCTCGTTATAGTCAGAGCGAGAGTTGTCCCCGCTCATCAGGAGGATACGCGCTTTGCCGGCATGGTAGAGCTCCGTAGCGGTGCGGACGCGGTCAGCCAGTACGGGCGTGGGTGACCCATCGGCCCAGAGCCCAGCGCCAAAGACCAGCGCCACATCGCCTGTAGGCACGTCTTTGAGCGAGAAAATCCGATCCTGGTAGCGGCGATGGACCCATCGGCGCAAGCCCACCGGCCATGCCACCAGGACCATCATTACCACCAAGATGCTGGCAAGAGCGATCATCGGACCTCGTCTCGGACGCTTGCTGATCTCTTCCGTCACGGCATCTCCTATGCGCTTCCGACGGCTACCCGCTCGCAGCATGTCTCATAGACTCTCTGCGAGAAGTCTGGGTTCCCTCTTGGGAGACGCATCCCGCCGGGGCCACAGGTGTTTCCATGGTAGCAGAGAAAGGGGAATCACACCATGACCGATGTTGCCGCCGGTCGATGCTTTGAGGACATGAGCGTTGGCGACGCGGTTACCAGCCCGGCTCGTACCGTCACCGAGGCCGATGTGACGCTCTTTGCCGGGCTTTCCGGTGACTATAATCCGCTGCACACCGATGCCGTTCACGCCGCAGCGACGCCGTTCGGCCAACGGATCGCGCACGGGCTTCTGGGTCTGGCGATGGCTTCTGGGCTAGTGGCCCGAGCGGGCATCACCGACGCCAATGTGCTCGCGTTCATGGGGCTCTCGTGGAAGTTCCGCAAGCCAGTCTTTATCGGGGACACGATCCGCGTCCGCACAGAGGTCAGCCGTACCCGAGCCATGCCCAGCGCAGGAGCCGGCATCGTCACCCTGAACGTGACGGTCATCAACCAGGATGACGACACCGTCCAGGAGGGCGAGTGGCGTCTGATGCTGCGTGCCCGCGAGACGAGGGACGATCCTTCCTAGTCGCTCTTGCCTGCCATCCGGCGAAAGACGCTCCACGCCCACTCGGCAAGAGCACGCCATGTCCGCCTGGCACGGCTACGGGCGCGAGCCCAGCCGTATAGGACGCGCCGTCCCATCGAGTGCCACCATGGAACTGCAGCGCCTGGCTCAGCCTCACCCCAATCGACTAGGGCGGCAGCCCATGTGAGGCCAGCCCCGAAACCGACCATGAGCACGTGTTCACCGGACTGAAAGCGGCCCTCCTCTGCGGCCTCGCACAGGGCAATAGGCACCGAGGCCGCAGAGGTGTTGCCATAGCGCTCCAGGTTGCTGACAAAGCGCGACTCGTCCACTCCTAGCCGCTTGGCCGCCTGGGCGATGATGCGCTGATTGGCTTGGTGTGGCACAAAGTGCTGAACGTCCGCCACAGGAACGCCCGCGCCCTCTGCCACCAGCTCGCAGGCCTCCGCCATGGTCTGGGTGGCAAACCGGTACACCCCGCGCCCATCCATGCGCAAGGCGTGTTCCCTGGCGGCGACGGTCTCTGCCGATGCGGGCCGCGCGCTGCCACCTGCAGGAACATAGAGCATGCTGCTACCCGAGCCATCGGAGCCCAGCAGCGTGCTTTGCACACCTACTGGGCCTTCGCTG
>CAYOBT010000583.1:0-1909 GCA_964402205.1 uncultured Anaerolineales bacterium | reverse complement strand
CAATATACCCTTCCTGTATCCATATTTTTATTTGCCCCTACCCTGTTTCAACTGCTGCAGGAACACGCCTGCTCTCACATCTTGTTCCAGGTGATAAGCGATGTACCGCTGCATCACGCGCTCCACTTCCTCGTGCAACGCGGGCGCGATCGATTGCGCGCGCAACCGGGTATATGGACCTCGCTGGCACTCTTGCAAGAGCCACAGGCCAGCGGGTGAAAGCGACACGACTTGGCGTTGCTCGTTTTCGGCATAGCAGTTGCGACACAGTCCCCCGCCGCGCTCCGGATCAAAGCCATAAGGCCGCGCGTCCTCTGTCGGCTCGCGTGGCCGAAGCAGAACGTGTTGCTCGTGCTGGTCCACGCAAGCGTTCAACTCTGGGCGGAACCCCGCCAGCCCCAGTAGATGCTGCTCGTAGAAGCGAGCGATCAGGTCAAGGTCATCGTCCTCGCACAGCCAGGCGAGCGTGTGGTTGAGCAGATCAAACAGCGCTGGGCTGCCTTCCCCCTCGGTAAAGAACCGGTCGAGCAGTTCAACGGCATAGCGCGCATACGTCCCGCGGAGCAAGTCGCCTCGCAGCAAGGTGTAAGGTTCGATGGTCTCGGCCTGGCTGATGATATCCCAATAATTCTGCACCCGCGAGAGCACGAAATTGGAACGGCTGAACAGTTCGATGTGCCCCGCCTTCCGGCTGCGCACTTTGCGCGCTCCCTTGGCGAGGACGGCGACCTTGCCCGACGGCGTGCACAAGGTCAAGACGCGATCCGCGTCCCCCTGATCGCGCCGGTGTATCACCACGCCCTCGGTCTGGTACAGCCGTCCAGTGCTCACGTTCGATCTCCTGACCCGTCATTATACCATCCCGATGATGAAGCGCAAACGAGGGAGCGCCAACGTGGCGCTCCCTCGCTGGTTATCTTGAGTGACGTCCTCAAGGGTTCAGGTTCAGGAGCGTACAGCCTGGGCGATGGCAGCGATGTGCGCCGGGGTCGAGCCGCAGCAGCCTCCAACGATCCGCGCACCCAGCGCGACGAACCGGCGGGCATAATCCGCCATATCCTCCGGCGAGGCGTCGTATACCGTCTCCCGGTTCACCATGCGCGGCAACCCCGCGTTTGGTTTGGCGATGAGGATCGCCTGGGGTGCGACCTCGTGCATCCTGGCGACGGCTCCCTCGGTCATCTCCAGAGTCGCGCCGCAGTTAGCACCAAGCGCGTCCACACCCATCTCCAGCAATGCCTCCGCCGCCTGCTCTGGGCGCACGCCCATGTTCGTCCGCCCGCCGCGTTCGAAGGAGAGGGTCGCGGTGACGGGAATACCAGACGCGACCCGCTGCGCTCCCTCGACGGCGGCCCGCGCCTCGTTCAAATCGGACATGGTCTCGATGTAGAGCACGTCCACCCCGGCCTCGGCCAGCGGCGCGGCCTGCTCGGCAAAGATCTCCACTGCCTGCTCGTAGGCGATCGTGCCCAGCGGAGCCAAAAGCTCCCCCAACGGGCCGATGTCGCCGCCCACGTACGCCTTGCCATCGGCGGCCTCGCGGGCGATCTCGACTGCCCGGCGGTTGATCTCGGCTACGCGATCCGCCAGTCCCGCCCGCTCCAGCCGCGTCCGCGTCCCGCCGAAGGTGCAGGTCAGGATCAGATCGGATCCGGCCTCAACATAGGCGCTCTGCACGTCGCGCACCGCGTCGGGATTCTCCAGCAGCCAGCCTTCGGGGGATGCGCCGATGGGCAGCCCCGCCGCCTGCAACATCGTGCCCATCGCGCCGTCGGCGACGATGACACGGCCACTCTTCAGCCTCGAAAGGATGTCCTCCACCGCTACACCCCCAACAGCCCCCTCACCACCCCCACCGCCTCGTTCGCGTTCTCGGCGTACGCGTCCGCGCCGATCGTCTGTGCCCAGT
>CAYOBT010000582.1:1175-1910 GCA_964402205.1 uncultured Anaerolineales bacterium | reverse complement strand
TGCTGCTGAGCGCGTGGCACTTGGTCCGTCGCAGAACACAATCAGATATGCTTACCCTGGCGTGGGTCGCCGCTGTCTCATTGCCCATCGTCGTGCTCCTCCCTGACGCAAGGTACTTCCTCCCTGCCTTTCCCGCACTTGCATTGATGATGGCAAGCGGGCTGCAATCGCAGCTTGGCGCAGCGGAACGCCCGACGTTTCTGGCCCTTTGCTGCGGTGCCCAAGCGCTCTATCTCTATCTGGTTCTGACCCAAGCCGCGCGCATCGTGGGAGGGTGATACGGGCGCTATGAGTACGAGGCCCTCTGGGAATGGTACCGCCGGTTCCAGTCTGGCTGGGTGTGAGCGACTTGGCGATCGGCTGAGCCACGCCCTTGGGCCGGGAGACAGACGGGAGAAGGAGCTCGATCTGCAGTCTCAGCGCGAGCGACATATCAACGAGTGTGGTCTGGAGCTCATTCAGCCATGAGCAAGCCCATGACGCCGATGGTGCCCAGAACCTGACGGAAGATCCAGCGCAGGGCCAAGAGCTAACCTGCTCGAGACGCGCGGTGTGTTGAGGCCGAGCCCGGATGCATCCTGCGCGAGGGAACCCAAACAGTTCGTCGGAGCCTGGGGCCGCGCTTCATCCGGCCAGGTCTAGCAAGACGTGGCGCCGTGCGGTCGCAAGACCCTATGTTGCCTGAAGACCACGGATCCGCACTGAGTGACAGGGCATGCAAGCTAGAACCGGTGT
>CAYOBT010000582.1:0-1165 GCA_964402205.1 uncultured Anaerolineales bacterium | reverse complement strand
CCAGCGCTCCGGCAAGCGATCGGCTCGCTGGGCGCGACCACGCGGGTCGCGTCCACACCAGCAAGCGTCGTACGGGCTTCGTGTCCGAGGCGGGCGCAGGCTGCCGCAGCCCGACATTGAGGCAGGACGATGCCCTTGACCGCTAGGAACACCTTGGAGAGATCGGAGAGGGCATCAGCTCCTGGATTGGTCACCTGCCTTTGGACTCAGTACCTTGCCTACCTACTGGGCCTTGTCATTCCCATCATGGCCGCTGTTGCCTGCCATAGAATGGTCAACAACTTCTCACGTCTACTTGTGGAGGACCGTTTCGTGGCGGCGATAGATCTGAGATTCCGCTACAAGGAACTTCATCACTGGTTCGCCGGGAGGACTCTGTACCGCGAAGTGAACACCGCTGTGTATCCGCCAGCCAGCTATGCCATGCTCTGGCCGTTTCTCGGTTGCTCGTCATTCACCGTCGTCAGATGGATCTGGGGGGGCACCTCAGTGGCGGCGCTAGCTTGGCTCGTCCACCTACTCTTGAGGGGAAGCAACGCCCAGACCCCAGTCGAGCGGGTCTTTGTAGCGCTTCTGCCTTTGTCGACGTACCCCGCTGCCGCCGCCATTGGTCACGGCCAGCTATCAATGCACGCGCTGGCGTGTATGATGACCGGTGTGGTTCTGGCGTGGCGAGCGCCGCCGAGCCGTGGTCGGGCTGTGCTGGCTGGTGCGGTCATCCTGGGGGGGCTGGTGAAACCTTCTGTGACGGTACCCTTCTTCCTACTGGTCCTCCTTCCTACCCGACGACTACCTGCCCTTGTTGCCATAGTCGGGTACGCTGTACTGACGGTGGTGTCAGTATCGTTTCAGGGATTCGACCTCCCTGGGGTTCTCGCCGGCTGGGTCGGCCACGCAGTCTCAGGGACCTCGGCAACATCGGTCGCGGCAAGGCAGGGCGGGTATGCAAACCTGCACAACTGGTTGGCCAGCGTGCGACTCGAACGATGGAACCCTCTCGCCTCACTGCTCGTGCTGATCGCCTTGGGCTTCTGGCTGTATCGGCACCGTGACCAGGACTTGTGGACCCTTCTCGGTGTTGGATCCATTGCTGCAAGGTTATGGACCTACAATCGACACTATGACGACATGCTGATCCTTGTGGCCGCGATTGCCCTGTTTCGGA
>CAYOBT010000581.1:0-1920 GCA_964402205.1 uncultured Anaerolineales bacterium | reverse complement strand
TGGCAGCGCAGCTCGGGATCCGCATGCGCCCTTGGCGAGAGGCGCTTGCGGCTCATATCGAGTCGTTGTGAGATGAGTGCTGCCCCGTTCGCCGAGGAGCGCCGCCAAGCGCCGGACCAGCCACGGGCATCGGTCATCATCCCCAACTGGAACGGCTTGCGCTACCTGCGCCCTTGCCTCGCGTCGTTGCAGGCCCAGACTTGGCCTTCCTTTGAGGTCATCGTCGTGGATAACGCCTCGACGGACGGATCCGTGAACGCCGTGCGGCGCGAGTTCCCAGGCGTACGCGTGCTCGCCCTCTCAAGGAACGGCGGCTATAGCGGGGGCTGCAATGCTGGCATTGGAGCCGCGCGCGGCGATGTCGTCGTCTTTCTGAACAACGACATCGAGGCGGAGCCAACCTGGCTAGAGGCCCTGGTGGGCACGCTGGACCGGCACCCGGACGCCGGGTCAGCAGCCTCGCGGATGATGCTCTACGACCAGCCTACGCACATCCATTCGGCAGGCGATACCTTCGGGGTGGATGGCCTACCCAACTCGCGCGGCGTCTGGCAGCTCTACGGACCTCCCTACAACCAAGAGGAGTATGTGTTCGGCGGCTGTGGCGGCGCCCTTGCCTACCGAAAGCACGTGCTCGACGATATCGGCCTCTTTGACGAGAGGTTCTTTATGTACTGCGAGGACGTCGACCTGAACTGGCGTGCACAACTAGCGGGCTACCGCTGCATCTACACGCCCGATGCCGTCGTCCGTCACCACCTCTCGGCAACTGGTGGGGGCACGCTGGCCAGCTACTATGTGGGGCGAAACACGTTGTGGGTGATCGCCCGCAACTACCCGCCGGTTCTTTTCCGACGCTACAGGGGCCAGATCCTGCGGGCTCAGTGGCGCATCGCCAAAGACGCGCTCCGGTCTTGGCGCGGCAAGGCGGCTCGGGCACGCCTGCGAGGGCAGCTTGCGGGCCTGCTGACCGCGTGGCGTTGGCGCCGCTACCGCACGGCGCTTATGGCGCGTCGGCGCGTCTCGGACGCTTACATCGCGTCGATCCTCGAGCATCCCAGAGACCCGAATGCCTAGCGTGGGGGACCCACAGATGAGCAGGGAGCGCGGCACAATGGCTGACCCGTACGTTTCGGTGGTCGTACCATGCTACAACGAAGTGGAGAATCTGCAGCGTGGTGTGCTGCAGGAAATGCACGCCTACCTGTCACGCCAGCCATGGTCGTACGAGGTGATCATCTCTGACGACGGCAGCACCGACGATTCCCGTGAGCTGGTCCGCCAGGCTGTTGCCGATCTAGCCCACTTTTGCCTGCAGCCCAATCCGCACCAGGGCAAACCCGGCGCCGTCTGGGCAGGCATTCAGGCGGCACAGGGTGAGATCGTCCTCTTTACCGACATGGATCAGTCCACACCTATCGACCAACTCGATAGGCTGTTGCCGGCCTATGCGTCCGGATTCGACGTGGTCATTGGATCGCGGGGCGCCCAGCGGGCCAACTTTGGCTGGTACCGACGCCTGGGCTCGGCCATCTTTCGCACCTTCCGGCGTCTACTGATGCTCCGCCATATCTCGGACACCCAGTGCGGCTTCAAATCAATGCGACGGTCCGTAGCGCTGGAACTCTTTCCCCGGCTCGATGCCATCCAACAGGCCGAGGACGTCAAGGGGTGGAAGGTAACCGCCTTTGACGTCGAGCTGCTCTACCTCGCAGAGCGCGCCGGCCACCAGATCGCCGAGGTGACCGTGGCCTGGGCCAACCGCGATGTGGCCACCGGCAAGGGCAAGAGCTACTTGCGCGAGTCGAAAGAGATGCTCGAGCAGATCTGCCGCGTCAAGTGGAACGAGATTCGCGGTCGGTACGATCAGGATGCTATCTAGACTTTGCTCAAAAGGCAATCGCAGCTTTCTCTCTTCGC
>CAYOBT010000580.1:0-1931 GCA_964402205.1 uncultured Anaerolineales bacterium | reverse complement strand
ATGTCATGGTTCCCCGCTACCTTCTGTTCTATGTGGAACCGCCTCTGTTAACCCGATACGCTGCCTAGACCTTCAGCCCCAGAACCTCTTTCATCACTTCGGAGGGGTTTGTGATATCGGCCTGGACCTTGAGCATGGCGTCGTGCAGCATTGTGATGAGGCCACTCTTCTCGGCCGCCTCCCGCAGCGTCTGGGAGTTGGCCCCCTCGAGGATCATCCGCCGCAGATTGTCGTCGATGGTGAGCAGCTCGAATGCAGGCACCCGGCCGCGATAGCCCGTCTGGGCACACTCGTTGCAGCCGACGCCATAGACGAACTCTTTGCGCTTTTCGCCCAACGTCTGCTCGTAGATGGTTGCCTCCTGATAGGTGCCCTCGCGCCGTTGCCCGCAGCTCGCGCAGACACGTCGCAGCAGGCGTTGCGATAGCACGCCTATGAGGGATGACGTGACTAGGAAGGGCTCTATCCCCAGGTCGATCAGCCGAAAGACGGCGCCGACAGTGTCGTTGGCGTGGATAGACGACAGTACCAGGTGGCCCGTTAGCGATGCCTGAATGGCGGTAGCGGCAGTTTCATTGTCTCGTATCTCGCCAACGAGAATCGTGTCCGGGTCCAAGCGCATGGCGGACCGTAGCCCGCTGGCGAAGGTGATGCCCGCCTGACGATGGACCTGCACCTGCGAGATGGCATCAAAGCGATACTCGACAGGGTCCTCGATGGTGATGATCTTGTCCTCGTCCTTGTCGAGCTGGTTGATGCTGGCGTACATGGTGCTGGTCTTGCCCGAGCCTGTGGGGCCGGCGATGAGCACGATTCCCCACGGCGAATGGATGAGCTTCATCCAGCGCTCTAGCATGCCTGGCATAAAGCCCACCTGATCCAGTTCTCGCAACATGAGCTTGTCCAAGACGCGTAGCACGGCCATCTCGCCCTGGACCGTGTTGATAGTCGCGACGCGAAAGTCTATGTCGCGTCCGTCGGCCTCGATGGAGAACTGTCCGTCCTGTGGACGCCGACGCTCGGCGATGTTGAGGTTGGCCAACACTTTGATGCGCGAGATCAGCGGGGCATGCACGCGTTTGGGCAATCGCATAGCGTCGTGGAGGACACCGTCGATGCGATAGCGGACGCGCAGGTGATCCTCCTGGGGTTCGAGGTGAATGTCCGACGCGCGGTCCTTGACCGCCTGATGGAGCATGAGCTCCACCGCCCGAACGACCGGCGTCTGGGCCACCATCTCTGCCGAGACGCGTTCCTCGTCTTCGGTCTCTGGGCGCTTGTGCGTGGCGGTGATGCGGTCGATCTGCCGCTCAATCTCGATCCCGCCCCCATAGTAGCGCTCGATGGCCTCCTCTATCTCCGTTCGGTGGGCCTTGAGCGGCCTGATCCGCAGTGACGTGCGCACGCGGAGGTCCTCGATGGCATACAGGTTCGTGGGATCGGCCATCGCGACGAGGAGGTGCCCCGACTCGACGCGAAGAGGCAGCAGGGTGTATTTGCGTGCCATCTCCTGGGGAATCATCTCGATGGACGCTGGATCTGGCTGGTATTGGCGCAGATCGATGACCGGCAGGCTCGCCCGCGCTTCTTGCTTTTGCTCAATCATGTCCAGGACGGCGCTCATCTCGAGTGGCTTGTAGAGAACGCCATCGGCGCCGCTCCAGAGGGCATCCGACACATAGCCCTCGAGCTGGCTCTGACCCGTCATCACCATGGTGGCAGCGTCCGGCGCGATGCGGCGGATCTGGCGTAGCGTCTCGACGCCGTTCATCCCAGGCATCATGATATCGACGAGAATCAGGTCAAAGCGATTCTCTCGCATGAGCTGGAGGCCCGCCTGACCGTCACGGGTGGTGGTGACACTGTAGCCCTTGTCATCGAGGACGTCGGCTAGCGTCTCGCACATGCTCTCGTCATCATCGATGATCAAG
>CAYOBT010000579.1:0-1941 GCA_964402205.1 uncultured Anaerolineales bacterium | reverse complement strand
GCACCGAGGGGTTGGGGCAGGACCAACTGGACGCCGCGCATCCTATCGGGTCGTATCTCTGGCGCGGCCACACGCGGCTGGTTGGCTACTATCACCTGAGCCCGTTCGACGAGGATCTTGCGCTAGGCGCGGCTATCTATGACAAGATGGGCGTGATGCCCACCTTTGACGGACGTCACGGGAAGAAAGACGCAACCGCCTACTCGGACGACAATCCCATCCTGCATAGGATCTTGGAGATGGCGCGGGCGGCACTCTAGACTGTTGCATGCGCTTGCACACGAAGGGAGTACCGGATGACCGCTATTCGCGATCGGATCGGCATCTCGACCCACTTTATGCCGAGCACGCACGGTGAGAGTGTCGATGACGCGATCCGGCTTGTGGGTGAGGCGGGGTTCGCAGGATTCGAGATCGTGCCCACCCTGGATCAGGCCCAGATTGGCTACCCGACCAACTATGCCAACGTTGGGATCGATCTGTTCGAGGCCAGTAGGGACGACATCCGTGCGCTCAAACGTGCCCTGAGCGGCTTTGCCTGGGTGACGGTCCACTCGCCGCATCTCGACTGGAATCTCGCCAGCGCCAATCGTCATCTGCGTCGGCTGACGTGGGACTACTATGATCGGTGCTACGATCTGGCCGCCGAGCTGGGGGCCGTGGCCATGACGTACCACCTCGGCGTGCCTACCTGGGGATTCGTGCGGGAGCACGACGCCATCAGGGAGCATAACCTGGCCTACGCGCAACACTTGGTTGGCAGGGCCGACAGCTCTGTGCCGCTGGGGTACGAGGCCGGCGGGCTGGACGATTTGGCCTATGTATGCGATCGCGTCGATGACTGGGGCATCAACCTGGATATCGGCCATGCCTATATGGCAGGTCATACGGACGCCAAGTTCCTCGAATACATGGATCGCTTGGGCCCTGTCATCGCCGAGGTGCACATGAACGGGGTGAACCACTACTGGGGGCGCTACATGGAGCACCAGCCCGTGCACCTGAACAATACCATCGACTATCAGACTACGTTCACGCGGTTACGGGGGATCGCGTACACGGGCCCGATTGTGTGCGAGATCCAGGGGCACGATATCGCCCAGGTGATCCGGCACTGCGAGGAGGCGCGCGACATGATCGTCGGGATCTGGGAGGGCACGCGTCCTCTCGAGGAACGCTGGAACCTGCCCACCAAGGAGACACCATGAGCGAGAACCCCTACGAGGTCCTTCGCAGAGACCTGGTCTGTCGCGAGCCTGGCCGCTACCTTGGCTGGCCGTCCATCGCCCAGCGATCCACAGGGCAGCTCGTGGTTTTGTTCTCGGGGCGCCGCGATGAGCACATCTGTCCCTTTGGCGTGACTGAGCTCGTCCGCAGCGACGACTTGGGGGTGACCTGGACCGAGCCGGAGCTCGTCAACGACACGCCGCTGGATGATCGCGATGCCGGCATTTTGGAGACGCCCACGGGCGCGTTGCTCGTGTCATGGTTCACGTCGGTGGCGTTTGTGGAATGGGCGGAGCGCCTCAAGGACACGCCCGGCTATGGCGCCGAGATGGTCGAGGGCTGGCGCGATCGCATTGACGCGATGACTCCCCAGCTCAAGCGCGCTTGGCTGGGTTCTTTTCTGCGACGGTCCGAGAATGGTGGCCGTTCGTGGGGCGCGCCTATCCGCGTGTGGGGATCGGCGCCGCACGGTCCCATCGCGCTGCGAGACGGACGCCTGTTGTACGTGGGCAGGCGGTACTGGGAGGGCCCAGATGCCCTGGTCGTCGAGGAATCGCAGGACGATGGCCGGACGTGGCGAGTCCGAGGCGAGATACCCGTGCCAGAAGACGAGCCCTTCTCGCGGTATCACGAGCCCCACGTGGTCGAGACGGAGGAGGGCGAGCTCGTCGCCATGATTCGCTACCAGGCCGCTCGGGAGGAGGACTGGTGCAT
>CAYOBT010000578.1:0-1944 GCA_964402205.1 uncultured Anaerolineales bacterium | reverse complement strand
CCTGAACGCCTCAAGATGGGGCTCCATGGGATCGTCGATGCCGATCTTGCCGATGGGCGACCCGATGGCCGATACCCCCATGCCCCGGTCTTCTAGCGCCTGCTTGACGTCCGCCACCTGGGCGTCGGCCAACTCGAGCACGTTCTGGCCCCAGACGCCCCGGAGTTCCAGGTACTTGATATCCAGCGACGTAAGGACGTCGAGCTGCTCTTCCAGCTCGGGCGAGATCTCATCCGCGAATCCTGATAGCACAAACACGATCGAGCCCCCTTTTACGTTTGGTCCGTCACGCATCAGGCAAAACACAAGCCCGGCGGCAACCTTCAAAGGTCGCACCGCCGGGCAGCGCTCGACACAGCAGAAGCCTCTCTTCTGGCGCCGAGGAACCTAGTCGGCTTCCTCGGACACCTCGTCAACGACCTCCTTGACATCCTTGGAGGCCTCGTCAATCTCTTTGGTAGCCTCTCTGAACTCCTTGAGGCCTTTGCCCAGAGAGCCACCCAGATCCGTCAACTTGCCCGTGCCAAAGATCACCACCACGATCAGTAGGATGATCAGCAGCTCCATCGGGCCCAGACTCTGCACGGCTCACACCCCCAGTCCGGACGCTAGAACGCGTCTTCGCTGCCAGACTCTTCCTTGGTCTCGGACGCTTGGGCCTTGGTCTCCTCAGCCCCCTTGGCCTCGGCCTCCGAATCGTCCTCGGTCTCTTCCTCGTTGCTGCCCATAGCCTTGCGGAAATCGCTCACGCCCTTGCCCAGAGCTCCGCCCAGGCTCGCTATCTTGCCTGCGCCAAAGACAGCAACCACAATCAGCAGAATGATCAGCAGCTCCCAGACGCCCACTTTGCCGAATGGCATGAGACCTCCTCCTCTTGTGCCGATACTGCCATTCTACATGCGCCCACTAGGAGCGTCAAATCGCGCTAGTCTTTGATGCACGGGGCTATCAGTGGCATTGGCCTCCTCTCTCGCGTATAATGCTCTGGAGAGTGATAGAGATGGAATGATCCGCGTTGGTGGGCGAACCGTCGACAGACAGGCGAAGGCACAACGATGATCCTAAGAGAGAAGCAAGGGACCAGGGTACGCGTAACCTTTCGGCTGCCGTCGACCATCTGGGCCGAGTCAGTGCACCTAGTTGGCGACTTTAACGATTGGAGCCGAACGTCGCACCCGCTACGCCGCACGAGGGATGGCGAGTGGGAGATCTCTATGGAGCTCAAAGAGGGCAAGACGTACCAGTTCCGCTATCTGGTAAACGGGAGCGACTGGCAGAATGACTGGAACGCCGATCGCTATGTTTCTAACCCGTTCGGCGGCGAGAACTCGGTCATCGAGACCTAGCAACGTGGCGCACTCCCGCACACCGAGGGTTTGATGCTTACACCCAAGATCACCCATCCGTGGGATTGCTCCCCCAAGGAAGCGATAGCACTCCAAGAATCGCTTGCATCGCACGTCTCCACCACGGGGTCACTCGCAGAGGCTGAGACCGTCGCCGGCATCGACGTGGGTATCCGCGGCGAGCGCGCGCGAGCAGCAGCAGTCGTCATAGCCCTCGAAGACATGGCCACGCTAGAGATCGCGCGCGCAGAGCGCCCCGTAGCCTTCCCCTATGTTCCCGGTCTCCTCACATTCCGCGAGGGACCGGTTGTGCTAGACGCCCTGGGCAAGCTGACCGCCGATCCCGATGTGCTGTTGTTTGATGGCCAGGGACGTGCTCATCCACGGCGCATGGGGCTTGCCACGCACATTGGCATCCTGCTCGATCATCCTTCGGTAGGTTGCGCCAAGTCGCGTCTGTGCGGGACCTATCAGGAGCCTGGCGCTGAACGCGGCGAGTACTCTTTGCTCTACGATGGCGATGAGGTCGTCGGCGCGGTGCTGCGCACGCGAAGCCGGGTCAAGCCCGTCTTTGTGTCAACGGGCCATCGCGCGTCGC
>CAYOBT010000577.1:0-1950 GCA_964402205.1 uncultured Anaerolineales bacterium | reverse complement strand
GGGGCTAGACGCATTTTGAGGGTGCTGACGGCGCTCACCTACTACTACCCGCACTGGACAGGGCTCACGGCTTTTGCACAGCGCATAGCGGAGGGTCTGGCAGCTCGGGGTCACGAGATCACGGTCGTCACTTCGTGGTATAGCCGGGATCTCCCGCGCGAGGAGATGCACCAGGGTGTGCGCATCGTTCGGGTGCCAGCCTGGTTCCGGCTCTCGCGTGGGCAGGTGATGCCGGGGTATCCCTTGGCCGTCTGGCGGCTCTTGCAGGAGCACGATGTGGTGCAGCTTCACACGCCCATGCTAGAGGCCTGGTTGGTCGGGTGGCTGGCGCACCGGGCGGGGCGGCGGGTGTTGATGACCCACCATGGCGACCTGGTGATGCCCGAATCAGCGTGGGATCAGGTCGTCCAGCGCATCGTCGGGCGACTGCTCGATCGGGGTGCTGAGGAGGCGGATCGCATCAGCATCTACACGACCGACTATGTGGAGCACTCGGGGTTTCTCCGGCCGCATGCCTCAAAGGTTGTCCCCATTCTGCCGCCAGTGGTTTTCCCTCGGCCTAACGGTGACCCGATCAAGTGGAAGCGCGAGCTGGGTTTGGACGAGTCGCCCTTGGTTGGCTTTGCCGGCAGATTCGTGCACGAGAAGGGGTTCGATTACCTGCTGCAGGCGATCCCGCTGGTGCTGAAGGCGTTGCCAGACGCCAAGTTCGTGTTCGCGGGGGAGCATCACGTGGCATACGAGCGGTTCTATGAGAGCTGCCGGCCCTTGCTGGAGACTTACAGCGACCATCTCGTGATGCTGGGCCTCATACGTGATCCAGCACGTTTGGCCCAGTTCTATGCCATGTGTGATGTGTTTTGCCTCCCTAGCCGCACCGACTGCTTTGCGAGCGTTCAGGTGGAGGCGATGCTCAGTGGCACGCCCGTGGTGGCGACCGATATTCCGGGCGCACGACAAGTCGTCAAGTTGAGCGGCATGGGCAAGCTGGTTGCTCCACGGGATCCCAGGGCTTTGGCGGAGGGGATCATCGCCGTGATCCGCGATCCCGGGGCCTATGCGCGGCCGCGCCACGAGATCGAGGCGGTGTTCAGCGTGGGCAAGGCTATCACCGCGTACGAAGAGCTGCTCCAGAGCCTCGTCTGAGGGCTGGGAAGGGGCCTCATGGGAGTTTTCAAGCCGCTATCTGAGGAGCGAGAGAGGCTACTGGACCAGCTGCTGTGCAACGAGAGCGACACGGCCTACAAGCGTCGCGTGCGCTGGGTGCTTCGGCGACTCGCTCCAGAGCCTGGCCAGGCCGTTCTCGATGGCGGCACCGGCATGGGCTTCTATCTCAAGGCCGTTTCCACGCTATGGCCGAATGCCCGGCTGGCGGGCGTGGACTTGGACACGGATGCCCTCAAGTATGCCAAAGGCCACGTAGGGGGGCGCGCCCTCTTGGCTCGCGCGCGTATCGAAGATTTGCCTTTCGCCGATGGCTCCTTTGACCGGATCATCCTTTCGGAAGTGCTGGAGCATCTCGAGGACGACGCGGTGGGGTTGCAGGAGATCGTACGCGTGCTGGCACCCGGCGGTCTGCTGGCCATCACCGTGCCCCCTATGAGTTTCTCGGGCTGGTTCGATCCACTGAACCGTGCGCTCACGGCCCTGGGGGCTCCGCCGGTGCGACGTGGCCCCTTTGCTGGCGTCTGGGCCAACCACGTGCGTCTCTACGACCCCCAGGAGCTTCACAGCTTGGTGCGTTCGCAGGGCTTACGCATCCTCGATACGGCAAAGCTGACGCACTATTGCTTCCCAGGGAGCCAATTCCTCGTGTATACGGTTGGGAAGACGCTCTTGCAGCGAAGGTTGCTTCCCGAGTCGGTGGCGCGCTCGACGGATCGGTTTCGTGGTGCGGAGAATCGTCAGAGCCGCTTGAATCCGCTGACTTGGGCGCTTGGTCTGCTGGAC
>CAYOBT010000576.1:0-1955 GCA_964402205.1 uncultured Anaerolineales bacterium | reverse complement strand
CTCTGGATCTATGGCGTTCTGTTAGCCCTTTGCGGCGCGGGGGCATCGAGCGTTTCGCCAAGGCCTGGCGTCCAGTACACGCTCGACCAGTCAGACCTTCAGCTCTTTCAGCGCCGGTTCCCATGGCTTCCCTATGGGCCAGGTCCCCTTGATGGACTACGCTTTTGGGATTGGCGCGCGTTTGCGGGAGGCGTTGCGCTGATCGCCGCCATCCTGCTCGTTGTCGCACTGGTGGTGGCCATCATGCGCGTCCTCGTGCGCTACACCAGCCTTGGTGCCCTTGTCCACATGGTGGACGAGGTAGAGGAGACCGGCGACAGCACATTCAAGGCAGGCCTCCAGCATGGTTGGCGCAACCTGCTCAAGCTCTTTGCCATCGATCTCCTCATAGGCCTGGCTGGGCTGCTGCTCTTTCTGGTGATCGGCATTGTGGCCGTCATTGGGCTAGGCATAGCCATGGGCCCGGCGATCGCCTTGGCGCAGGCAGGCGCTGCCCGCGCGCTGGCTATCCTCTGGGCCATCTTTGCGGGACTAGGCATCGTCGCACTACTGGTTCTCTTGACGGTGGCCGTGAGCGCCCCCCTCACCATGGTACGCGAATACAGCTACCGGTTCGGCGTTCTCCAGCATCTCTCTGTGTTCGATGCCATCGGTCGCGCCTACGAGCTCCTCCGAGAGCGTCTACGCTCCTCGCTCCTCGTCTGGTCGGTAATGGTGGGCATCTCGCTCGTCTTGGGGCTGCTCATCGCGCCACTCGCCATGGTGATCACCATGGCGGCGGCAGGAGGCACGTGGCTGACGTTCGGACGCGGCACCGGTCTCCCCGCTCTGGGCATCCTTGTCGCGATTCCCATCGTGCTGTTTATCCTGCTACTCTTGGGACTCGCGAGTGGCATCTTTAATGTCTTTAGCTCGGGTGTCTGGACTCTGACCTACCGCGAGCTATCCCAGACGCCCGTCAAGGGAAGCTGAGCGCGATCCTGCGTCAAGCGCCCGACCTCTCACAAGAGGTCGGGCGCTCTTGCCTAGAGATGGGGCCAGGCTACTGGGTGGCGCAGGCCAGCAACAGGGCAGCCGCGGCGGCCATATCCTCCACGGCGATGTTCTCGTTGGTCGTATGGACCCCTCGCATGCCCGTGCTGATCTGAGCCGTCCGAAGGCCCCTGGCATTGAACACGTTGGCGTCCGAGCCGCCCCCAGTGACCTTGTACCGCGGCGTCATCCCAAGCGAGCGCATCGCGGCGCTTGCCAGCTCGATCACGGGATCATCCTCGGCTAGACGGTACGCCTCGTAGGCACGGGTCACCTCGATATCCACCTCAGCGTCCGCAAGCTCGGCGCTATGCTCCAGAGCCGCGACCATGGCGTCCGTCTGAGAGGCTAGTTTGGCCTCGTCGCGACTGCGTGCCTCTCCCTTGATCGTCACTTTGTCCGGCACAATGTTCGTCGCCCTGCCGCCCGAGATCACGCCGATGTTGGCCGTCGTCTCCTCATCGATGCGACCTAGCGGCATCGCAGCGATAGCCTCGGCCACCACGCGGATGGCGCTGATGCCCTTCTCGGGCTCTACGCCGGCGTGTGCGGCCTTGCCGTGCACCACGGCTTGCAGCGAATTCTGCCCCGGCGCACTGACCACCAAGGTCCCCTGCTCGCCCTCGGCATCCAGGCCGATGGCCATGTGGGCGCGAAGGCGATCCACCCCGACGGCCTTGGCGCCGAACAGGCCGATCTCTTCCTGAACAGTAAACAGGAGATCAAGGGGGCGATGCGTCGCGCTTTCCTTTGCCAGCGCAGTCACGACCTCGAGAATGGCCGCGACGCCCGACTTGTCGTCTGCGCCGAGGATCGTGGTCCCATCGCTTCGCACGATGCCATCCTCTACCACCGGCGTGACGCCCTCGCAGGGCACCACCGTATCCATGTGAGCAGTGAACCCTAGAGGCGTGCCCTCGCCT
>CAYOBT010000575.1:0-1956 GCA_964402205.1 uncultured Anaerolineales bacterium | reverse complement strand
GGGTGCATCGGAATACGCCCTGCCCTACGGATACCGGTACACCGCCGCGATAGCGCCCCCGCCAGGCACCTGACCCTCGTCCACAGCATACACCGTCCCGCGATTGAGCAGCGTCTGCGTCGCGGCCACATCCAGCAGATCGCGGTCGCCACTCTGGCGCTTTTCGTGAACCACAGCGCCGCGGACGGCGTTGGCCCGATCCATGGAACCCCACCGCTCCTCATCGACCGCCACGAATAGCGTCGCCACGCGCCCACGATGCGCTGCTAGGACAATGTCGCACAGATCGTCCGACGCCAGCTCGCTTCCCTGCCCCGACAGCCGCTCGAACGCGGCCACGGCCTCGGCCTTGTCTCGCTCAAAGCGTGGCGCCACGATCTCCCACGCCCGTCGATGCAGCTCCTCGGGAGCGAGCTCCTCAGGATTGCCAGTAACAGCCTCATCCACTAGGTGAGGATACGCGTTAGCCTCCTGGTAGATGCTCACCACATACCCCACGCCCGCCAAGACCAGCGGTGCCGTCTCGCCTGCGAGGAGCTCGCCCACGCCCTCATCGATCCGCTGAGCATAGCGCAGAATGTTATCCTTGGGATCGTCAGCGCTGGCAACGCCATGGCCGTAGAACACCGCCCGACGCGGACCCGCGGGATCTCCCTTGCCCCCCGTGCTGGTGTGCCACTGCAGGCGCGCCTCGGGATCGTCCAGCGCCAAGGCGTCCGCCAGGCTATCGGGGATCTCCTCCACCTCCAGCTCGCAGACGCTGTGGCGCGTGCCCTGGAGCAAGCGCGTCTCACCCTGGCTGAGCGCCAGCACATAGAAGCGACCATCCCCGCTCAACAGGGGCAGCAGCGGCTTGATGTGATACGTCTCGGCAACGACGACCATCGGCTCAAAGGCCAAAGGCACCCGGTACGTATGCAAGGCGTCCGAGGCCAAGATCGCCAACCCGTCGCTCTGGTGCTGCCAAAAGCCAAACGCGTCTTCCAGCCGACGGGCCGGGGCGAGCAGCTCCTCCGCGTCGGCGCGACCCATGCCTTGCGCCAAGAGCTCCTCCAAGGCGCGATCTAGCAGGTTGCCCAGCCTGATGGGGTCTTGCTGAACCTCCGCGCCGGCTCGATGCGTGGGCATATAGAGACTAACGCGGAGGCCATCTCCGCTTTCTGCCAACATGGCGAGTTCCGGGGGATCATAGGGATGCATGGTGCTTCTGGTCCTTTCTGCAGCGTGCCGAACGCCATCGGTGGCGCGAGTGCCATTTCGTGGCCGCTAGAGCGCAACCGAGTTTCACGGCTGCTGCCAAGGCTTGCGGAACTCTTGGCGCTGCTGGCGGATCTGCCGCTCGACGGCGTCAAGAGCGCCGCTCAGCGCGAGCTGCGGGGTGCGGCCCTTTTCGGTGGCCACCACATTATCGGGCTTGATGTAGGCGACGACGCGGGCCTCATAAAGATGATCCGTCTCGCCGCGAGCGATAGCCTCGATGGCCACCGAGGCCCCGATCATATCGTGCCGTCCCTCCGCAAGCTCGCGCAGGCTCGCCTCGGACTCCTCGCGCAACGTGGCGTCACGCGCCACATTTTCACTATAGAACTCGAAATCGAAAGCCATCGGGAGCTCCTTGTCTCTGGAGAACGCGCGCGAACGAAAACGGGCTGGTTGGCATTGGCGCCGCCGACGGCGTGGGCGAGGCTGGACGGGATGCGACGATGACGAGGGGCGAAAGAGCCTGACACGCTAGGCGACGGTGAGCGAGGCCAGCGGCGCATGGCACCTGGGGACGCGCTGGGCCTGCCCTGGGTGGGATGGCGATAGGGAGCATGCGGGGCCAGCCAAGGCCAAAGCGACGCGTGCCCCTCCCATATAGATGGTAGGTGAGGGGGGCGCAGGCGTCAAGGCCGAGCGGGCCGTGGGTCAACCCACCAGCAAGAGACGGCAGGGCGGCGCACCATGGCCTACCCT
>CAYOBT010000574.1:0-1964 GCA_964402205.1 uncultured Anaerolineales bacterium | reverse complement strand
CCCAGCCCCGCCAATAGCCGCTCCTGGGGCTGGTCAAACCGTCGGTTGAGGTAGCTAAGCACATCACCCCGCTCGCGCCAGACGTGAGCGGCAGGGATCATCAGGCTGGGATCATCCACCGCCTGAAGCAAGTATTCCAACCGCCAATGTCCATCGCCGGGTTCCTCGTCCAGAGAGGGCGGCTCGAGGCGGAAACAGAGACGCAGTTCGCTAGCATCGGCCTCGCGCGCCTCACGAGACCACCCCTGCCAACCGCGGTAGAAGCGAGTCAGCTCGCGGTGCCGCTGCCCGTATGGACGGATAGACGGATCGTCACTGACGAGGGCGGCAAGCCATTTGTCGCTGAGATTCACCGATCCCATGTACTGCCGCGCACGAGACTCGCCTCGTTGGAGTCTGTCTGGATCGATGCCACTCCACGATCGAACAGCCTTGTCGATGAGATGCCCCAAGAAACTGTGCAGCACGACATCCGCTCTTGGGAGCTTGACCCGGTCCATGCCCCCGCGCTCGCGGAAGAGCGCGCGACACACAGGCGGCATCCCCTCGGCAAGCGCTCGCACGCGCTCCGTGTCATCCTCCGAGCGCAGAGCCGGCTGCCATCGAGCCAGAAAGGCATCACCATCCACCTCGACGCCCGGTAGATAACGCTGACCCGCGAGCAGCTCCAGCCCAAACTTGGCCACAACGCCCCAGTAGCGAAGATCATCGCCGACGCGGTGAGGCGCACCGACCAGATGATTCCGCAAGGGCAGCGCCGCCAGAACCTCCACGATCTGGAGCACCGGGATGCCAATCCCCTCGATCCGCCACCAGGCCAGCGTTGGCTCGGAACCATCGTTGGCGTCATCCAGGGGCACCAGCCAACGAGGGACTATGGGAGCGCTCTCGTGACTCGGGAGCAGGGCAACGCGCGTCAGTCGCTGGGCAGACTTCCAGTCCACGTCGGGTACATAGTGAGACAGGAGCTGCGCTACTTCGATGGTCGTAGCCGCATAGGGGTGCCGCCCCACACGCGGGCGGCGTCCGCCCCCGAGCGTGGGAGTCTCGGCTGGACGCTCGGCCCACACGAAAAAACCGACTGCGTCCCCATCCTGGGCATCGTGGATCCAGGTTCCGTGCAGTATCGCATTCATACGCTGCTGTTGAGTCACTCCAAGGCCCGGTTGTTCGGGCCGCTACCATCCAAACGTTGTCGATCGGTCATTATACAGCGATTGAGAGCTGCAGCCCAAAACACGTCCATCGTCGCCGTTGCTCCTTGATAGGCCGAGGGCCAAGCGTCTATACTTGGCCCACAAGCCATAGAGAAGGAGGCTCCCATGGCACTAAGCGATCTCTTTCTGACAACAGCCTACGAAAAGCTAGCGGATGGATTCCAGTTCACCGAGGGTCCCGTATGGCATCCGGAGGGCTATCTATTGCTCAGCGATATCCCTGCCAACACCATCTACCGTTATGACCCAACGGGGAAAGAACCGCCTTCGCCTTGGCGACAACCCAGTGGTCACTCCAACGGCCTCACCTTCGATCGGGCCGGGCGACTGCTCGCTTGCGAGCACGGCAACCGCCGCGTGTCCCGGACCGAAGCAGACGGGACCGTGATCGCCCTCGCGACCGCGTACCAGGGGGCACGTCTGAACAGCCCCAACGACATCGTCGTTCGGTCTGATGGCAGCATCTACTTCACCGATCCGCCGTACGGTATTAGCGACGAAGAGCGCGAGTTGCCACACAACGGCCTCTATCAGATCGCGCCCACCGGGGAACTGCGGCTGCTCGCCACAGACTTTGGGCGCCCGAATGGGCTCGCCTTTTCGCCGGACGAGTCGCTTCTCTACGTGGACGACTCCCCCCGACGCGAGATCCGCGTCTTTGCCGTTAGCGCGCAGGGAGAGCTTACGAGCGATGACCTATTGGCCAGGATCGAGACACGCGAAGAGGGCAGTCCCGACGGCATGAAG
>CAYOBT010000573.1:0-1964 GCA_964402205.1 uncultured Anaerolineales bacterium | reverse complement strand
CCACGCCAAAAACGTACATCAGGATCGACTTGCGCATGGCGTTGCGCTCAGCCACGTGACGGTCACCAAAAAGGTCTGTGAGCGCGCCGTTGGTGAACCCCTTGAACTCCCGCGAGGGCTCGCCGTCGTCTGCTAACCGTCGCGCTTTCTCCACAATCGCTTCACGGATCCTCTCCGCAGGCCAGGGCCGCGCGACAGGCGCTTGGGGTGGTGGATCATCATCGCCGTCGCCTTGCTCCACGTGCGTCACCTCCCCCTCGATGGCCGCGCCATCGTCCTCGTCGTCGTCCTCTGGCGCGTCGTCCAGTACTGGCACGCTTGGAGCCGGCAGCGCGTTCATGGCCGCGTCCTGCCTGGCCTCAAGCTGGGCCACCACCCACCGCGCTGCCGGGATCAGCTCGACCATGTACTTGGTGCGACGGGCGCGCTTGCCGTCCTTGCCCGAGGGGGTAGAGATCTGGCGCTCGACGCGACGGAGGCAGAACCCGATGCCGCGCATATCCTCGGTCCCGCGTGCCTCGGCCACCGCCAAAAGCGTCCCCTGGAGGTCCGCGATGTCGTTGATCGAGTGCGTCTCCATCGTCACATAGCCAACGTGACCAGCCCGCAGCAACGCTGGCAGGATCACGTTCAGCCTCCCCACGGGCTTGCAGCCGCCAGGGCACGGCACTGGGCGCTGGCTGTAGGTCCCATCATCGGCCAGCCAGAGCACGCAAGTCTCGCCGTCGCAACGGTGCCGGAGCCCGCCCGCCACCCATTCCTCCTGCCATGCCTCAAAGTTGTCGGCAATGCTCGCATAGGGCAGCAGCACGTCCAACTCTGTCGGCTCCTTGCCATAGGCAGCCTCAAAGGCCTGCAGCACGAGTGGGTTCTCGGCGACGAACCGCCAGTAGGGGAGCTCCTTGCCGGGCCTGTCCCCGCTGGCAGGGCGAGCCCCACCCTTGCGGAGCTTGCCCAGACGCGGGAACGCTGGGGCGACGCGATCAGTGAGCCCCTTGATGGCCATCGTCGTCCTCCGTCTCTGATAGCACGAGCTGCCGGAGCTCGTCCGGCAGCCCTTCCACAATCTCTTTTGCCTGGGCGCTCGTGGCAGTCTCCATGAGTTCCACCGTGACGCGCACCATGGCGCCGTTTTCCATCATGGCGCTCAGACGCTCGGAAGCCCGCTCCGTCTGTTCGCGAATCGGGTCCAGGCGCAAGTGAAGCACATGCCACGTCTTCTTGCCGATGTTGCCCAGTGTGGCGTGCGCGTCCAGCTTGCCCTCCATCACAACGGGCTTAGGCACGAGCCGCCGCCGTTTGCTGACGCTGGATCTTCCAGGCGTCGTGCTGCTCCCACGCCAGCTCAATCTCGATGTCACGGATCAGGTCGCCCAGCTCGGTCTCGGACAGGCCCCAGCGATCAGCGGGACGCTCGTTCTTCAGGATCTTCAGAGCGTGCTGGGGCCACGCGAAAGCGACGGCCCGGCGGGCTTGCTCGTCGTCGTGGGCCAGTATCGCGTTCCACCAGGGATAGGCCGCACCCACTTCCCACGAGTACTCGTATGCGGGCCCGGCTGACAGGCCCATCGAATAGTTCTTGACCAGCGTGAACGTGATCGGACCGTAGCGCTTACGCAGTAGGACTTCACCATGCCTATTCTTCACACTGCCCTCCTCACGTGCGTCCAGAACCAGATCGCCAACGCCACCATGCCGACAAGGCTGCCGGCAAGAACGCCCAGCCACGGCGAGATGCCCAGCGCCCATGCGGTGAGACCGCCGATGCATCCGCCTAGCAAGGCTGCCAAGCCATAGCCGAACACCGCCTCGGGGTGATCGTCTTGGGGGAGCGGGTAGAGGCCTTCTTCCTCATAGACCTTGCGCAAGCATCGCGTACAGATCCCAGTGGTTTCCTCGCCCCTGGGGATGCCAGGGGCAGGACCGAGATAGCGGCCGCACCACGCACAACGCCGCATGCCCAT
>CAYOBT010000572.1:0-1982 GCA_964402205.1 uncultured Anaerolineales bacterium | reverse complement strand
GCGCCCTCAGCGGAGGATCGCTACCTCGGCACGCGCCTGGGCGCCGCTGCTGTGCGCCAGTTGGCCGAGGGTGGCCATGGCAGCATGGTGGGGTTGGTGGACGGCGGCACTGCCGTGACGCCTTTGGAAGAGGTGCTGGGCGAGTGTCGCGAGCTGCCTGGCGAGTACCTCGAGATCGCGCGCGTGTTGGCGCGGTGACGTGGCACGCCAAGCGGTGCTGAGAGCCGTCCGGCTGGGCTTGACCTTGACAGCCGGAAACTCGGATGCTATGCTCGCATAACTTGAAGGGAGTGCAAACTAGTGCACGTTGACCGTGTTGCCGAAGATGTCTATGTCATGGTCAGTGACCTGTATGCGCAGGTGACTTCGACGGTTGTGTTGGACACGGACGTGGCAGTGGTCATCGACACCCTCCCTTTCCCCTCCGAGACGCGTCAGATCCTCTCTTTTCTGGACGAAAGGGTGGGGGCTGATGCGATCGCATACGTAGTCCTCACGCACCACCACGCGGATCACGTGTTCGGCGCCTATCTCCTCGGCGGCGAAGTTGTGGCGCACGATCGCTGCGCCGAGCTCCTAGCGTCAGAGGGCCCAGGGATGTTGGCGACGGCTCGCCAGACCAATCCGGCTCTGGCTGAGGTTGAGCTGCGGCTGCCGAGCATGTCCTTTGAGAAAGAGCTGCATATCCACGTCGGATGGCACCACATGCATCTCTTCGGGGCGCCAGGTCACAGCGAGGACGGCATCGCCGTGTACCTAGAGGAAGAGAAGATTCTCGTCGCCGGCGATGCGCTGATGGCGATTCCCTACGTGGTGGGCGGGGATCCGGAGCAGCTCAAGGCCACGCTTCGCGGCTTTGTGACGCTGGAGCCTGACTTTGTGGTGCAGGGGCATGGTCGTGTGCTCTTGCGCGGCGAAGTGGAAGACGCAGTCGAGGCTAGCTGCGACTATATCGACGCTATCGTCGAGCGGGTGTCCGCGCTGGTAGAGCAAGGCGCGCCACCTGAGCAGCTTCGCGAGATCGATATCGAGACATGTGGTGTGGCCCGCATCCGGCTGGATGGGCTAGCTCCCAGGTTGCATCTGAACAACCTGGTGGATCTCTATAAGCGATTCGCCGAAACCGCTTAGCGCGCCAATCTAGGTTGCGCTTTCGTTCTGGGGCTCTGGGATCCAGCCTCGCTCGCGCAGCAGCTCCAGCATTGCGGATGCCTGCCGGCGTTTCTCCGCTTCGTTCTCTGTGACGCACTCCTCGTAGATGCTTTGCGGGTCAAGGCCCTCGAGCGTCGGGCTGGATGCCATCGCCTCCCAGATCACGTCCAGTTCGCAGCAGATGCGGCCCAACACAAACGTGATGAGCAGCTCGCGCTCGAGTTCCGTCTGATCGGCATGGACATGATCCTCGTAGGCCTGCACCACAGCATCTACGGCCTCTAGGATCTCCTCTCGGAAAGCGAACGTACCGTCATCGTGCAACATAGCAGACGTTTCTTCTCCTTGTCTGGGCCACCTCTCTCGCACAGGATGGTTGCTCGCGACCACATCCTAGTGCGCGATTATAGACGCGGGTCCGTTCGGCTGCAAGGGCATACGGCGGCTCCGCCTTTTACGCGCTCAGAGCGTTGACAGTACGCAAGCTACGTACTAGCATGCCTCACAAGATTCAGAGTCGAGGTGGCACGCGCAGGCTGTCTTCCGGCCAGCTCGTCAAGGAGGGGCGATGGCAAGTTGGTGGATCGATCTGGACTTGCATCGGCAGCGGGGCTTGTTGCTACTGCTGGGTGTGACGCTGGCCATCCTTGCGTTGGGCGTGTGGGCCCCTCCGTGCTCGGCTGACACGGCTAGTCTTGATGTTCATCCCTCAACAGCGCAGATCTATCCAGGCGATACGCTGACGGTGACAGTGGTCGTGAGTGGCGTTGTTGACCTCACGAGTCTCGACCTGCGCATGCTCTTTGATCCTGACGTTCTCGAGGTCCAGG
>CAYOBT010000571.1:0-1983 GCA_964402205.1 uncultured Anaerolineales bacterium | reverse complement strand
TTGGGATCAGCCCGGCAGACCGCCCTATCTCGACCCGCTCCTGGTCGCCTTGGACCGCTCGCTGGCCGCAGGCTGCCTGGTGTACCTCCAACACCTTTGGGATCAACGCGAGACGCTCGCCGCCGTGCATCCCTGGATGGTCGCGGCCTACCGCGAGCTGTCGGGAGCCGCCTAAGCGAAACCTCCCGCCGGCCCGAGGGCCAACGGGAGGCAAACGGTCGCACGTGGAGCTACCACGGGCACATACCAGAACGCGTCTGCGAGGCACGGATACACCCCTACCTGTGTTGGGATGCCACGTCCCTCTGACGTTAGGGGCGAACCTTGGCCGTCTGCGGCCATGTGTTCGCCCTTTGGACCTGTGCCGGGCCGGCATTCGGCGGTAGCAAGAAGGAGCGCGTCGCCTACATCAGCTCGGTGAACCCCACATAGTCGGTGATATCGCCGTCGTCCATGCAGGCCTCGATGATCTGCCGCCCCCGCGACGAGAGCTCGGGCGTCAGGTATTTCCGCAGCTCCCGCTTGAAAAAGTCGGTCAACATCTTGGCGCCGGCGTCGTACCCCTCCACGCCCACCTCGGGCTGATGGTCCACCTGCAGCAGCACCGTTGGCACGCGGTATCCTTCGACCGTTAGGCTCGTCGGCGAGTAGCCCAGCAGCGGACACCGCGAAGGCGTGAGCTGCTCCTGACGGAACCGGGCCGTGCCCCGTCGCGCCAGGTACTCGCGCGCCAACCACTGCGGCATGAACCCCACCTTGTAGGCGCCAATATGCTGGTTCGGGATCAGCTTGTAGCGGGTGCTAGGCGTCTGCATGATCTGATCGAGCAACTGGTTGGCGTGGGTCACCATCTTGCCCGTCACAAAAGGCCAGAACGACCCCACGCCCTCGCTGGTCATGCCCGCCGTATCGGTGATGCTGGGGTTGTCATGGCCGCGCGGCGCCACCAGCCGCCAGAGCCAGCCCAAGCTAGCCGGCAACACATGGAACATGCCCATGATGCCATAGCTGGGCTGCGCGGCCGTGCAAGGCGGCGTGCGCACGCCAAAGCTGCGGACGTCCACCTCGGCGGCGCCATCCACCACGCCAGGCACAAACTGCCTCGGCATGATGACGCGCGGGTTGGGGCAAGGCGTACCAGGGGCGTCCATGGTGTGCTCCCAGATCAAGCAGGTCGAGTGGGGCACGCCATCCAGGTTGAGAAAGATCAGCCCCTCGGGCGGATGGGTACACAAGCGCTCGTGGTGGGGATCCGTGCCATATTCGGTGATATGGTTGATGCGCAGGAACCACCCCTCCTCGGCGTCGGCCACCACCAGGCGATGGGTGCCGTTCTGCAGCGCAGGATGGCATAGCGCCATGTCGTCCGTCACCGGCTGCAGCGCCGAGGTCTCGCTGAGATCCAGAATGAGCTCGTCGCCGGTCTCCATGTTGGTCGCCAACTTGATGCGGCCATCGGGCTCGCGGTGAATCTGCTCGATCATCTCGCTCTTGCCGCCGCCGCTAGCGCCCTCGTGCATGATGGTCAGAATGTTGTCATAGGGCGTCACCACGCGCACCGTCGATGCGTGGGCCGTCACCCAGCCCTCCTGCTCGCCGATATCCAGCAGGATGGCATAGACGCCCTTTTTCGCGCTGGGACCGGGGTAGAGGTTGAAAGCGAACACCTCGTGCATGCGCTCCGCGCGCTGATGCACCACCACCTGACGGCCCTCGAAATGGGTGTGCCGAAAGGTGGGCGCCACATAGATGATGGCGCGCGGCTCGTAGGCATCGGGGACGCTGCTGGCGGGCCCAAATCCCTGCAGATCGGCCAGTCCCCCCGCAAAGAACCCAGCATTCTTGGGCGCCACCAGCAAGCCAGGGTACCCCAGCCGGTCATCGCCGACCATAAAGGGCATCACGATGAGTTCCTGCTCGCCCAGCCACGCGAACACCTCGCCGCGCAACGCATCCATCTGGTAGGCAAAGTTGTCCTCGAAT
>CAYOBT010000570.1:0-1985 GCA_964402205.1 uncultured Anaerolineales bacterium | reverse complement strand
CGTTGGGGCTATTTCTCGACCGAGTCCAACGGCCACCTCAGCGAGTACGTGCCCTGGTATCGCAAGCGACCAGAAGAGCTGGATCGCTGGGTCTACCCGGATACGTGGATCGGGGGACGCACGGGGGGCTACCTGGGCGAGTGCCGCGACACTCGCGATGCGTACAAGGAGACCTTTGAGGAAGGCATGGCCAAGCCGGCAGAGGTCATCGGTCCTGAGAACCGTAGCTCGGAGCACGCGTCCCATATCCTGGAGGCCCTAGAGACGGGCCGCACCTATCGCGGCCATTTCAACGTCGGCAATACGGGCCTGATCACCAATCTGCCCGACGGCTGCACGGTAGAATTGCCCTGCTATGTGGATCGCAACGCCATCAGTCCCGCCTGGACGGGCGCCCTCCCCATGCAGTGCGCCGCCACTTGCAAGCAGACCATCCTGGTGCAGGAGATGGCCGTCGAGGCCGCGCTGACCGGCGACCGCAACCTCGCCAAGCTAGCGGTGCTGCATGACCCGCTCACGGGCGCCGTCTGCAACACGGAAGAGGTCTGGCAGATGTGCGACGAGATGTTCGAGGCGCTGGCGCCCTGGCTGCCGCAGTTCAACGGCGAGGGGCGCACGTGGCCGGATATCCCTCAACCGAAAGGCGGCGCCCTCCGCTTTGTGGAGGACGCCGGCGACTATCGCCCGCCCAGCCTGGCCTAGGGACTCGGCGAGCCATAGCCAACTGCTAGTTGCGCCAAGGGGGCGGTCCTAACAGACCACCCCCTTTGGGTCTTGGCTAGAACTCGGCCCGTTCTGGCGAGAGCGTCACCCCGAACTGACGCGCCGTCCGCAACACATAGACCACGCAGAGCGCCGCGGCAATGGCCAAGCCCGCCTCGGACCAGACCGGTCCCAACGTGTTGACGGACCAGACGGCGAAAGCGTCCACCGCCGCGTGCGCAAGCACGGCCCAGAGCAGATTGAGCGGTCGCCGCCGCATGATGCCATCCATCACCAGGACACTCATGGCCACGTGGAGGCACAGTGCAAACACGCGCTCCAAGCCGGACAACACCGGCATGTACCACGCCACTTGGCGCAGCTCGGCAAAGGCCGCCACCATCTGCTGCTGCTGGGCCTGGCCTAGGCCCAGCGTGGCAGGGTCGGACCGCCACAGGGCCAGGATGTTGATGGTGCCCGACAGCGCGATCAGGCCCAAGAGCACCGCCTCCACGGCCCCATGGCCAAGCCCGAACTGCACGGCGTTCTGGAACCCGCGCGTGCGGCGCATTGCCCAACGCAAGGCCACCCAGCGCGCCAACGTCTCGCATAGGCCAGCGCTTAGGCCCGCCACAAGGGCCAGCCACGGCAGCGGCCATAGCGCCACGCCTCTCGGCGTCTGCCCCAGCAGCCCGATGGCCCAGTTCAGCGGCAGATGGACCACCTGCGAGAGGACGAACGTCAACGCGCCCGCCCAGAACACGCCCCAGGTTGCCCATTCACGTCGCACGAGCTGCCATCCGGCCAGCAGAGGCAGGACGATCATGAGCGGATACTGCACCAGGAACGAGGCGATCAGGTAGGGCCAGTTGAGCTCAGGGCGCTGCCAGTCTGCCGGCGCTTGAGGCGGCTCGGTGCCGGACTCGGTGGTTCCCTGCATGGCCGCGCCCTCGGCAGGCTGCCATGCCCGAAGGCGAAACTCGACGCCAGAGGTCCCGTTCAGGTAGCGCAGCATGAGATACGGCGGATCGACGTCGTACCAGGCCTCATGGGTGACGCCGCCGGCGCTCATCTCCACATGCCACGCGGCAAAGACCCCCGCCGGTACCGTCACCTGCTCGCGACCGGTAACGTTGACGTTCATGCGGACCGCCGCGCCGGTCGACGGGACCAGGTCCGTATACACAGTCCGGTACCCTTCGGCGAGAGGCAACGCGCGCTGCGTCTGTAACGTCTGCTCGTTATCGAGCATATCGGGGCGGGCGTTCACGTTGCGGGTTGTC
>CAYOBT010000569.1:0-1996 GCA_964402205.1 uncultured Anaerolineales bacterium | reverse complement strand
CGTGTGGAAGCGCGATGCGAGGGGCTGGCACGCCGATGCCCGCCGTGGTCCTGCTTATCTGGAGCTGGGGCCTGCTCCGAACAGGTTCTCCTTGCGCGCGCGCATTCGGTGGACGCCGGGCACTGGTCGCGTTGGGCTGGTGTACCGAGGGCAGCCCGGCCTGAACGATGGATACCTGCTCATGATCGAGCCGGGACGGGGCCGTCTGACGCTGGATCGCTGGCTTCGGTCTTGGTACCGTGAGCCGTTGAGCCGTCCCGTAAGGCTGGGAGCAGAGAGTGCCGATCTCACGGTGATGGCGGCTGGCGACGAGATCGTGGCCTATGTAGACGACACGGTTGCCCTGAGTGGGCGCATCTGTGACCTTCAGGATGGCGCTCTGGGACTGCTGGTGGCGGAGGGCGGCGCCAGCTTTGAAGACATCAGCATCCGCGGTGGGTAGGGTGCTTCTTTCAGACGTGGCGTGTGCGTCGTGTTTGTGTGCGCCTCGCAGCGCATAGAGGAACGACGAGAGGGTAGGTAGGATGAACGCAGGCGTGCAATGGCGAGGATCCGCGGCTTTCTCGCAGGGATTGGTGGCAGACCTTGCCGAGTTGCAGTCGGGATTCTTGTCGCGGGTCGCGGCCCTGGCGCTGGGGATCGGCTTTCTATCTGCCATGCTTGCGCGCCCCACCTCGGGCGACCTCGCCTTCTGGCTCGACATGGCATTGCTGGTAGTCGGCATCGTGGCGATGGTTACTGCTCCCAAGCACCGAGCGGTGGCCGCAACGCTGCTGGTCATTGGTCCCCTGGCCATATGGGCTCTTTCTCTGGCGCTACTTGGCTCCTCCCAGGTCGCGTTCGTTGGCCTGGCCCTGGTGTTGGGGAACTTTGTTGTGGGCCCCGTCTCTGGCCTCTGTGCCCTTGGAGGCGTCACGGCCGTGCTCCTCGTATGGGCGCCTTCCTCTGTGCGATGGTTCGCCCTGGGCCTTGTGTGGCTGGAGGCGATTCTCGCCTGGCTTTCGCTGCGTGGCTTTGCCACGGCTCTTACGTGGTCTCAGCATAGCCAGCAGCGGTCGGCTGAGCTCCTGGCGCAACTGCGTGAGCAGCGAGGTCAGCTCAATCGTACGCTCAAGGCGCTTCAGGACACCTCGGAGCACCTGGCCAGTGTCAACCAGGAGCTGTCTCTAGCCCGTCAAGAGGCGGAAGAGGCCCGCACGCTCAAGGAGCAGTTTGTCGCCAATGTCAGCCACGAGTTGCGGACGCCGCTCAACCTGATCTCTGGTTTTGCTGAGATCATGTATCTGGATCCGGATGCCTACGAGGGCGTGCGTTGGTCGCCAGAGCTAGTCGGCGATCTCGGCGAGCTCTACCGAGCCGCCAAACACTTGCAGAGCCTCGTGAACGACATTCTGGACCTGTCGCGCCTGGATGTGGCGCGACTGCCCATGTTCCGTGAGATGCTGGCCGTTGGCCCGGTGGTGCGCGACGCTGTGCATACCGTGGCGCCTCTGATCCGGCAGCGCGGGCTGACTCTGGCTTGCGACCTGGACGGCGAGATGCCCTTGGTGTTCGCCGATCGCACGCGCATCCGGCAGGTCGTCATCAACCTGCTGAACAATGCGGTGCGCTTTACAGAGAAGGGGGGCATCCGCGTGTGGATGGACGCCTCCGACGAATCCGTGGTCGTCCATATCGAAGACACGGGTGTGGGCATTCCTGAGGACCAGCTCAGCAAGCTCTTCACACGATTCCAGCAAGCCGAGGCTGGCCTTAGGACTGGCGCGGGCGCTGGCCTTGGTCTAGCCCTCAGCCGTGAATTCGTGGAGCTGCACGGAGGGTCCATCTGGGCCGAAAGCACGCCGGGGCAAGGCAGCGTGTTCAGCTTTGCCTTGCCTCTACCCGGGGCTCAACCCATCTCTAGCACACTGCGACAGACCGCGCGCAGGACCGCCAGTCCCGACAAGCGGCCGGTGGTCTTGGTTGAGCAGGACCAGGGCGTGGCCGATATGCTTTC
>CAYOBT010000568.1:0-1997 GCA_964402205.1 uncultured Anaerolineales bacterium | reverse complement strand
AAGCGCCGATCGAAGGGAACCACACCGTCTACGTACACGCTTTGAGCCCCGATGGCCAGCTACTGGCCCAACACGACAGCTGGCCGGCTGATGCCCATCGCCCCACGAGCGTGTTGCCGGTCGGGACGGTCTTCCGCGACGTGCACTATCTTGCCCTGTCTCAAGCAGTCCCATCCGGCGTCCTGTTCGATGTGGGGCTCTATGATGGTGAGGGGGAGCGCCTGCAAACAGTGGCGGGCCAGGAGGTCGCCAGGCTGTCACTCGCTGAATGACGCCATGTTTCGACACAGCACTGGAAGGTGTAGTGAAACGGGTTTCGGCCCCGGCATGCCATGCACTACCTGTGGCACACATGGACACGATTGGTCGGTGAATCAAAGGAGACTCCGAGATGGATCTGCAGCTCAGTGAAGAACATCGAATGATCCGCGACATGGCCCGCGACTTCGCTGAAAAAGAGATCGCGCCCATCGCAGCAGAGCACGACGAGACGGGTGAGTTCCCCCGTGAGACCATCGCCAAGATGGGTGCGCATGGTTTCATGGGCATCGCTGTACCGGAGGAGTATGGCGGTGCCGGTATGGATACGTTGGCCTACGTGCTGGCCCTGGAGGAGATCTCGAGAGTGGACGCCTCTCACGGCGTGATCATGTCCGTCTGCAATTCCCTCTACTGCTACGCCATCCAGCGCTACGGCACGGAGGAGCAGAAGCAGACCTACCTCAGGGCGGTGGCTAGCGGCGACGTGATCGGCGCGTACGCCCTCACCGAACCGCAGTCGGGATCCGACGCGGGGAACATACGGGTGACGGCCGACCTGTCGGCCGATGGTTCCCACTATGTGATCAACGGCACCAAGTCCTGGATCTCAAGTGGTCCCGTGGCCAGGTACATCCTGCTCTTCGCGCAGACGGATTCGGATGTGAAGCCCCGTCATCGTGGCGTCAGCGCCTTCATTGTAGACACCGCCAAACCCGGCTTCTCCCTGGGTAAGACGGAGCCCAAGTTGGGGATCCGCGCCTCCGCCACTTGTGAGGTCCACTTCGAGGATTACCGGTGCCCGGTAGAGGCCCTGCTGGGCGAAGATGGTCAGGGGTTCTACATTGCGATGGCAGTGCTCGACGCCGGGCGCATCGGCATCGCCGCCCAGGCGCTCGGCATCGCTGTGGCGGCCTACGAGGCCTCCCTGGCATACGCCCGGGAGAGAGAGGCCTTCGGACAGCAGATCGGCAAATTCCAGATGATCCAGCAGAAGATCGCCGACATGAAGATCCGGATCGAGGCCGCTCGGCTGCTCATCTACCAAGCGGCGCTGGCCAAGGAACGGGCCCTTGAGACGAACGAGCGATACACCCTTGAGTCATGTGTGGCCAAGACGTTCGCCTCCGAAACAGCCATGTGGGTCGCCACCCAAGCCATACAGATCCATGGTGGGATGGGCTACAGCAAGGAACTGCCTGTAGAGCGCTACTTCCGTGACGCCAAGGTTACAGAGATCTATGAGGGCACCAGTGAGATTCAGCGCATGGTGATAGCGCGGCTGGAGACGGACCTCCGGTAGCTCGCCGCCAGCACCGCGAACTGTAGCAGCTTTTCGCCGGATGCTGTCGTCCGAGGACGTGACACGTTACGATGGGAGGGACAGGGATGCACCGCAGAAGCACCTTGGCAGTTCTGATGTTCGTCGTGCTGTTCGCACTTGCCTGCAGTCTGACCGGCAAGCCGGCCGTGGAGCCTGACGAGCCGACGTCTTCGGCCGTAGAAGCGGAGGCGCCGTCCGGCTCCACAGGGGAGTCGGCAACTTCCACGGCGGAGCCCACCGCTCCGCCAGAGCCTGAGCCCCAGGAAACTGGCTTCCGAACGGTCGATGGCATGGAGATGGTCCTGATCGCGGCCGGGGAGTTCCTGATGGGCGACGATGCGAGTGCTTTCGCACCCGAGAAGCCTGCGCACACGGTTTACCTGGACGAATACTGGATTGATCGCTACGAGGTGAC
>CAYOBT010000567.1:0-1997 GCA_964402205.1 uncultured Anaerolineales bacterium | reverse complement strand
GGCAAAGATGCGCACGCCATTCACGGACAACACAAAGCTGCGACCTTCGGCGTCATCCTCTTGGATGAGCTGGACCGTGCGGATGCCAAAGTGCGTGGTCAACTCATCCACCACACGGGCGTCGATGACCGCCTTGACAGTCAGCTCGTAGAGTGCCTGGTCGCCCATGCCGTTGGGCCACCAGAGGTCGGGCTCGGGAATGGCCAGGAGCACGCTTCCTTGATCGCCGGCAGGGCTCGGGGCGCTCTCGGCGATGCCTCGCGCCACGTCCTCGCCGTCTCGGCGAACGACAAACTCGAGGTCGGCCGAGGGCCTCTGCAGAAGATCCACCTTGACGGATGCCCGCACCAGCGCCTCGCCCTCGCCGATCTGCTCGGTGTGCACATAGGGATCGCGGAGCCTGGCATCGTTGGCAATCTCGAGATAGACCGATCGCCAGATGCCCACTTGAGTGATGCGCGGGCCCCAGTCCCAGCCATAGCTGTACTGGGCTTTGCGGATAAAGTTGCGTGCGGGATCGCTGGTCGCAGTGAGATCCAGGCCGCTGTTCTGTCGGAGCGCGAGGGGCAGATCGACCGGCGAGAGCAATCGTACCTCGAGCGTGTTCTCGCCTACCAACACGAGATCGTGTACATCCAGGTGGTAGGGCATGAACATGTTCTCAAGCTGCGCCACAAAGGTGCCGTTGAGGTAGACCTCCGCCAGGGTGTCTACGCCCTCGAGCACCAGCTCGACAAGCGCGGATTCCGCTGCGTCTTTGGTAAGGTGAAAAGCGCGGCGGTAGGTCCAGTTCTTGTGCTCGAGCTTGTGGCACTCGACCTCGTTGGTTCGGTAGAAGGGATCGGGCAGCTCGCCAAGAGCCATGAGGTCTAGTTGCACACAACCTGGCACATGACCTTGCTGCCACCGACCGCTGCCTTCCTCGCGGAACTGCCAGGCGCCATCGAGAGAGATTCTGGTAGTCATCCTTACGGTGCTCCTTGCAACGGGCCCACGGATAGCCCTCCGAACAGATGCTGCGATCATACAAGCCGTGCGGGTGGCGGTCAAGGAGCGTGAGTCGGGTGACGTCTTGCTCTTCTTTACGCCGGCCTCACAAGAGTTTGACGAAAGATTGACGGGGGAGGGCGTTCTTTTCTGGTATACTGGCGATGGATTGTGGCTGAGCGCCCGAACGTACGAGTATACCATGGCAGTCAAGGCGCAAGGCGTCGCTCAGCCAGAGGTATGCCGCAAGGCATATCGCGGGGGAAACGCACTGGACTAGGCCACGTATCACACCGAGGGAGGATTCATGGCAGACAAGGAAGGCGTTGCGAAAGGCGCTGGAAGCCAAGGCAACGGCGGCGCCGGCACATCGGACAAGAAGGCATCCGAGAGTTCCTCGGCAAGCGTCACCAGCGAGGCTGGTGTGGAACGGCAGTCTGAGAGCGCGCTCGATGATATGGAGCGGGTGCGACAGATCATCATGGGTGGCAGCGAGGCGTCTCGCCAGCCAATGCGCGAAGTGGAAGCCAAGCGGCTGCGTGATGCGCTGTTTGGCACCAAGATGGAGGAATACGAGCGACGCTTTGCCGATTTCCATCGAGACAACGATCGTGTCGCCAACGACCTGCGGCAGCTCCGCGATGCGCTCGACGAGGCGCGCGAGGCTCAGCGCGAGCGCGTGGATGCCGTAGAGAGCGATACCGCGCAAAAGGTCGAGGAGCTCACGCGAAGCCTGGAGCAAGTGCGCGCACAAGCGCCCCTCTTGCAGCAGCTCCTCTCACAGACGCGGCAACTCCAGGTTCTCGTCCAGAGCCTCTCCGAAGAGTTGAGTGACCTGCAATCCCTGCACACCCGCGAGACACAAGACGTACGCGCTCTTAGGTCCACCGTCGAGCAGTATCGTGACCAGTACGAGCGCGGCATGGATACGCTCAAGCGGGAAAAGCGCCAGGCAGAAGATGAGATCAAGGCCGAGCTTCGCCAGATGGCCGATCGGCTTGATAGCCAGA
>CAYOBT010000566.1:0-2010 GCA_964402205.1 uncultured Anaerolineales bacterium | reverse complement strand
TACGTCAACGAGCTGAACACAATTCCGGGCTTTACCGAAATCAGCATGTATCCCAAGCTCTGGGAAGCCAGCGGGATATCGTATCCAGAGCTGATCGATCGGCTGATTGCATTGGCCTTTGAGCGGTGGGAACAGCGCCGGGCGTGCGAGACTTCCTATCGTGCGGTCCCAAGGGAAGGCTGAAGGTGAGCAGTCGTCAGGCCAGCAGGGGTAGCAAAGACCCGCAGGCGGAAGAGCTTCCGCAAGGCGTCGCTCGCAGAACCTGGTGGCGTTGGTCGCGGGCACCGGGCCTGGCTCTTGCCGTTCTCGCCTTGGTGATATTGCTCGGGTTGCTCAACGGGACTCGGTTCGCGGCCGATGCTCGTGTGGAGGGTTCCAACTTGGTGCCAGAACAAGATTTGCTGGCGTCCATGGGCATCGCTGGGCAGAGCGTCTTTGTGCTGCAACCCGCGGCGCTCGAGCGTCGGCTGCTGGATACCTACGGCTGTTTGGAGGACGTAACCGTGATGACCCGGCTACCCAACCTCGTAGTGGTCACGGTCCAGGAGCGGTCTCATGTGATGGTGTGGGAGAGCGGGGGCAAACGTTTGTGGGTGGACGAGACTGGCAACGTTCTCGGCGATGCCATTGGATCACAAGGGCTGATCACCGTAGAAGATGCTCTGGGACACATGCCCTCACCGGATGGGTATGTGCCAGGCGTTCCTTGGGAGATGGCCCGCGACGTGGCGAGGCAGCTCGGAGCTACTCCCCGCTTCTATTTTCAGGAGCAGGGGCTGACGCTCTATGTCCATGTGCAGGGGCATGACGTGCCGGCGTATCTGGGATGCCAGGGTGACGGCGCGGTCAAGGCGGCCGTACTGGAGGCATTGGTTGAGCGTCTTGAGAGCAAAGGACTCCAGCCCGCCTATCTGGATCTCTCCCGAGAGTCTGCGCCTGTGTTTGGCGTGATCCAGGGATGACGTCTGCGGCGAAGGAGGAGTAACCGTTGGAGCAAACCATCGTCGCCATCGATGTTGGCAGCACCAAGATCTGCACGCTGATCGCCGAGATCACCGCCAGTGAAGCCTTGCGGGTGATCGGCGTGGGGATCGTGGGATCGCGAGGCGTTCGTGAAGGCGTGGTGACGGATATGGCTGCGGCCACGCAGGCGATCGGCGAGTCGCTCCTCAAGGCGGAACGCGTCTCTGGCCTGACCGTGCAGCGCGCGTTTGTGTCCGTTGGCGGGAGTCATCTCGCAGCTCAGGACAGCCGCGGTTCTGCGGCCATAGGGCGTGGTGATCGGCCCGTCGATGCTGACGACATCCAGCGGGCCCTGGAGGAAGCGACGGCCATCTCACTGGAGTACAACCGAGCCATCATCCAGGCAGCGCCGCGCGAGTTCGTCATCGACGGACGGGATGGCATTCGCAACCCCACCGGGTTGCTAGGCTACCGTATGGAGCTGGATGCACACATCGTGACGGGAGCCCATACGGCGATGCGCAATCTGCGACAGTGTGTGGTTGCGAACGATGTGCAGGTGCTGGATATGTTCCCTCAGCCTTGGGCCGCCGCCAAGGCTGTGCTCACTGATCAGGAGCGCGATCTGGGGGTAGCGCTGCTGAATGTGGGCGGGGGTACCACGGAGCTCGCCGTGTACGTCGAGGACGGAGTGCGCTTGACCAAGGCTTGGGGCATGGGTGGAGCGCAGCTCACCCGCGCCATTGCCGAAGGGCTGAGAACGGCTGTTCCCATGGCAGAGGAGCTCAAGGTCCGTTACGGCCATGCGCTCGCGAGCAGCGTGCGCTCTGACGAGGAGATCGAGATCCTGGTCTTTGGGTCGGAGCAGGTGACGACGGTACCGCGCAAGCGTCTGTGCGAGATCGTACAAGGCTATGCCGTCGAGCTTGTACGGCGCGTTCACACGGAGCTAGCGCATGCAGGTCTCGACGAGCTACCAGCGGGCATCGTTCTCACCGGCGGAAGCGCGAACCTGGTGGGGCTAGCGGAGCTCATCGCTGAGATGAG
>CAYOBT010000565.1:0-2023 GCA_964402205.1 uncultured Anaerolineales bacterium | reverse complement strand
CAGACGGCACGAACTATCCAGGACAGGACAGCTTCCGTGATCGGATGCATCGCCTGCTGGAGGCCTTGGGAGAGGTCTATGCGGCCATGCCTGAGCCCATGCGCCTTCTGATCGAGTACAAGTTCTTTGAGCCGGCCTTCTACCACACCGATCTGGGCGATTGGGGCACGGCGCTGATGTACGCGCAAAAGCTGGGCGAGAGGGCGCAGGTGCTGGTGGACCTGGGGCACCATCCCCTCGGCACCAACATTGAGCAGATCGTAGCCTATCTGATCGACGAGGGCCGCCTGGGAGGGTTCCACTTTAACAGCAAAAAGTTCGCTGACGATGACCTGACGGTTGGTTCGATCAACCCGTACGAGCTGTTCCTCATCTTCAACGAGCTGATCGACGGCGAGCTGGATCCGGCCGTGGACATGAATGTCGCCTACATGCTCGATCAGAGCCACAACGTCAAGCCCAAGATCGAGGCCATGATCCAGTCGGTGGTCAACTGCCAGGTGGCATACGCGAGGGCGCTGCTGATCGATCGCGACGCGCTCAAGAATGCGCGCCTCGCCGGCGACGTCGTGCTCGCGGAGGAGACGATGCTAGACGCCTTCCGCACGGACGTGAGGTCGCTGCTCGCCAAGGTGCGGGCGGAGATGGGTTTGGACGTCGATCCGCTCAAGGCATACCGTGCGAGCGGCTACTATGAAAAGGTCGTCGAAGAGCGTGGCACGGCCAGCGCCGATTCCGGCTACCCGGAGGCGTGATCCATGGCCAATGCAAGTGACGTCCTGCAAGAGCTCGTAGGCATGTCGCGTCGCCTAGGGGAACCCGAGCGTGACTTGGTGATCCTGGGCGAGGGCAACACGTCGGCTCTGAATGACGATGGCACCTTCTGGGTCAAGGGCAGTGGGACGCAACTGCGCACCATCGACGCGGACGGATTCGTCCGCGTCGATCTCGCCAAAGCTCTGGATGTGGCGCGGCGCGGGGAGCTCACGGACGATGAGGTATCGCGAGCCCTAGAAGCCGCAAAAGCCGATCCCACACAAACGCGTCGGCCGTCGGTAGAGACGATCCTGCACGCTCTTGCCTTGGCGGAAGAGGGGGTGAGCTTTGTGGGGCATACCCACCCGGTAGCTGTGAACGCGATCTCGTGTTCGCAGCAGGCTCCAGAGATCTTTAGTGGGCGGTTGTTCCCCGACGAGATCGTCGTCTGCGGGCCGGCTCCGGCCTATGTGCCCTATGTGGATCCTGGTCCCCCTCTAGCGCTGGCGGTCAAAGGTGCCATGGATGCATACGCGGACCGATGGGGACAGCTCCCCAAGGCGATCGTGATGCAGAACCATGGCTTTATCGCACTCGGCGCATCCTCCAAAGAGGTCGATAATGTGACGGCCATGTTCGTCAAGACCTGTCGTGTGCTGGCTGGCACCATGGCGTTTGGCGGGCCGCGGTATCTCACGCCGGCCAACGTCCGGCGCATCCATACGCGTCCTGACGAGCTGTACCGGCGCCGGGAACTGGGGCAGGGCTGAAACCGAGGGCGCGGGCCGTTAGGGCGTTCGGGTAGAACCCGGACATGCCAGGTATAGGAGTAAGTTGAAATGAGTGATGATATGAACGGCGAGCGCAGACTTGCTGCCTTTCGCAAAGGGCAGACCGAGGTACCGGATTCGTACTGGCTATGGCCTCTGTATGGTGCCGGCATCGAGAACCTGGGTCGCGACGGCGAGCCGATCGAGGTTCCCATGCAGGATATGGGTCCCGATGAGCTGCTCATCCGCCACGATGCTGTGGGGTTGTGCTTCTCGGATGTCAAGGTGATCAAGGCTGGTCCCGAGCATCCACGCATCTACGGTCGAGATATGGAGAGTGAGCCTGTAGTGCTTGGCCACGAGGTCGCGCTCACGGTGCTGCGCGTAGGCGAGAATCTCCGCGACCAGTTCAAGCCGGGCGACCGCTTTATCATGCAGGCCGATATCTACTACCAGGGCGTCGGCATGGCCTATGGGTATGAGATCCAGGGCGGGCT
>CAYOBT010000564.1:0-2024 GCA_964402205.1 uncultured Anaerolineales bacterium | reverse complement strand
CTCTCTTGGAACGAGAAGCGCAGTTGGTCGCGATCCTGGGCATCGAACGGTTGCGGACGGCCGCCCAGCTTGGTCGAGATAACCAGGGGCGCCTCGACGTCGGCCAGAGCCCGCCCCAGCACCTCTTCGCTGTTCAGATAGCCGGGAGCTGTGTCCAGATAGTTGATGCCCAAGTCGATGGCCCTATGAATGGCCTCGCGAGCCTGCTCGAACGGCCCGCCAACCTTGGAGACGAACAGGCCTCCCAAGCCGAGCCTGCTGACCTCTAGCCCCGTCTTGCCGAGCTTGCGTTTCTCCATCGTGACCTCCTCATGCATACGCATCCGCCAGCTCACGCGCGATCGTCGTCCACCGGGTAAACCGCTCAGCACGGTGCTCACAGGTGTGGGTATCCTTCAGGATCATCTCGATCACACATCCGCGCGTCACCTGCAAGGTATGCTCCAGATAGCTCCGGATCTGCTCCTCATCGAAATCCCCCACGAGATGGGATGGGTGCGGCTTCCACGAGTAGATATAGTCGGCGCCAAGCTTGGGAGCGCAGGGCTCCACCGGCGCAAAGGGCGAAATCGAGATGCGCCGTATGCGCGGAATCGTGAAGACATCATCAAGCTTGTCGGCCAGGCTCTCGCAACAGCCATAGCCGTTCAGACCAAAGCGCGCCAGCAGACGCCTCTCATACGCCAGGATGAACTCGCGATGCATCGCCGGCGAGACTTCGGCCATCTCCTGGGCCTCGGCCGAGCTCCACATGTCGCGCGTGCGGACACGGCCAGGCCGGTATCCGGGTGCTGGCAGCTCCCGCGTGTAGCCCACGCCGCCCGTCGAGTGATACGTCCCGTCGTTGTTCAGGTCCAGCAGCCCCAGCGCCAGGTACTGATCGACCAGACGATGATGGCCCTCCTCGAGGATGTGCATGGCCCGGTGTAGCATGCCAGGCTGATCGTACATGTCCCACATCACCTGCTCCAAGCCGCGAAGCTGGCAGTAGATATTCATGAGGTGAAAGCTGACATGCTGGACGCCAACCAGGCGTACGTCCAAGATGCCATCAAAGAGCACGTGGGCCTGAGCAACGCGTCTTTCCGTCTCGTCACGGTCGTACGTGACTCGCGGAAAGGTGAGGCGATCGAGATCCCGTTCGTCGCGGATGACCGGTCGGAATCCCCAGGCGCCCGTGTCTTGGGCGCTGGGCTCATGCTCGGGCTCGAGGCCCCACCCCGACACTGAGATGGCCTTGCGCACGAGCCAGCTGTCCTCGATGACCGAATCGTCGGGGATATGCTCGTCATAGTAGATGCGATGCCGCAGCTCCCACTCCATCCGGCGGGCTTCTGCGCCCTCACACTGCAACGCCGACTCGGGCAGAAGCTCTCGCCACGAGCCTTCGGGGAAGACCAGCACCATGGGCCGCTGCCGTTCCAGCATGTTGTGTCGGATCCACATCTCGCGTCGTTCGGCCATGATCGGCTGATGCGCGATCTCTGCCACGCGACGTGCCAGCTCTCGGAGCAGCCTCGCATCGCCAGCCGAGATCCCCTCTGCCTGCCAGTGAGACATCACGCTCCCTCCAAGCGCCAGTATGTCCCCAAGATCGAGGTTTTTTCGCCAGGATTCGCAACCTGATAGTGTACCGTATAGAGCGTGCCGTCCTCGAGCTGGACAGTCGCTGGGTAGCCCATGTCCGCATTGGGCGACGGGCACACGACGATCTGATGGTCCACGTCCCAGCTGCGGCCACCATCGCGGCTTACGACAGCTCGTTGACCATAGGGCGCGAACCGCCGACCAAAGGTCAGCAGCAGCCAGCCGTTGCGCAGGCGCAGCAGATGCGGCGGGAAGCCCAGGATGCCCGTGTTCTCCGCCACGGACCAGATGCGCCCGCCATCCACACTGCGGGACTGACGCATGCACCAGTCCTCCTCCTTCGGAGCCTGGTAGCGGATCATGGCAACGAGCTCGCCCGCCTCCGTCTCGACCACGTGGGGCTCATGGTACCGCGAGAAGGGCTCGTCTTCTGGCAC
>CAYOBT010000563.1:0-2028 GCA_964402205.1 uncultured Anaerolineales bacterium | reverse complement strand
CGATGCATGTATTCGCCGATGCCGCCCACCGACGCAGCCGCCACCAGGAACGAGTTGTACACCAGGCTCAGCTCGCGCAACGGCCCGAACAGCCGATAGGTATAGCTGAAAAAGGCCAGCAACGCGCCTACCGACAGGACGCCCTTGGCGGCCATCGAGCCCCCATAGCCCAGCACCAGCGCCATGCCCAGCATGTTGGTGATGGTCATGGTGGGGAACACGGCAGCGAACAGCAGGCCTGCCCGCAGGTTGGCGCGCATGTTCTGCAAGCTCAGGCTCTCGAACTGCTCCATGGAGAACGACTCGCGCGAGAGCGATTGGGTCACGCGCATGCCCGCCACGCCCTGCTCTACGCCGGCGTTGACGTCGGCGAGAGCGCGCTGGACGTCCCAATAGACGCGGCGCATCCGCTTGCCCAGGAACCCGATGCTGATGATGACAACGGGCACGATGGCCAGCAGCGCCAGCGTCAGGCGCGGGCTCAACGTCAGCATGACGATCATGATGCCCAGGAACGATAGCGCGTCGCTGAGGAGGCTCAGCACCGTGCTGGAGGCCACCTGCGATAGCGCGTCCACGTCGTTGGTGAGGCGCGAGGCAATGGCCCCGACGCGCTCGGACTCGTAAAAGCCCATGGATTGCCGCAGCAAGTGGCGAAAGAGATCTCGCCGCACGGCATAGATCACGTGCTGCCCCACCCAGGAAGAGAGATAGCCTTGCCAGTAGCTGGTGAGCCACGAGAACCCCACCACGGACAGATAGATCAGGGTGATGCCCGTCAGGCCGTGGAGGTCGCCCGCAGCGATATAGGTGTCCACGGCGACTTTGAGCAGATAGGGCATGGCCAAGTTGGTGGCCGTGACGCCCACCATCGCCAACCCAGCCAGCGCCAGGCGTCCCGCGTGCGGCTTGGTGTAGCCCCACAGCAGCCGGAGCGCCTCGCGATCGAGATCGCGGAGATGAAACTCTTCCTCGCGGCCTTGGAGCCGCCCCATGAATCCGCCTCGGATGGTCATGTCGTGCTCCTTTCGGCAGCCGTCGAGAGGGTAGCAGGTGTGGCACTGGCCCCGGCCTTTGCCAGGGACTCGGCCTGGAACTGCAGCTCGAACATCTCGCGGTAGAACCCGTCAAGCCCGAGCAGCGCCTCGTGGGCCGAACGTTTGGCGTTGCCCCGCGCCCGCTCCACGATCTCGCCGTCGCGCAGGACCAGGATCTGGTCCGCGTGCTGGACCGTCCACAGGCGGTGCGCAATGACAAAGGTCGTGCGGTCGGCCAGCACCTCGTCCAGCGCCTCTTGCAGGTGACGCTCGGTGTCGGCGTCCACGCTCGAGGTAGGCTCGTCCAGAATCAAAACCCGCGGGTCGGTAAGCAGCACCCGCGCCAACGCAATGCGCTGCTTCTGCCCGCCCGAGAGGCGCACGCCGCGCTCGCCGACGGGCGTGCCATAGCCCAGCGGCAACGACTGGATGAACGCGTCGAGCTGGACGATGCGCGCCGCGCGCTCGATGTCCTGGTGCGTGGCGTACGGGTTGCCGAACGCGATGTTCTCCCCGATCGAGGCGTCGAACAGGAACACCGTCTGCATGGCGATGCCCACGTTACGACGCAGGCTCGCCACCGTCACATCACGGATGTCATACCCGTCGATGGTGATGCGTCCCTGCTGCGGGTCATAGAACCGTGGCAACAAGTGCACCAACGTCGTCTTGCCCGCGCCAGAGGGACCGACCAGGGCAACCAGCTCGCCGGGCTCAGCCTCGAGGCTCACGCCCCGCAGGGCATCCACGCCCGAGTTGTTGTAGGCAAAAGAGACGTCCTGATAGCGGACGCGCCCCTCGACGGTGGGAAGCGGCCTCGCGTCTGGCGCGTCGAGGATCTCGGGCTGCGTATCGAGCACCTGGAAGATACGCTCGGCGGCTGCCAGCGATTGCATGACCACGTTGAGCATCATGCCCGTCTGGCGGATGGGACGCAGCAGCATCTGGACGTAGGTGGCGAAGCCGATCAGCGTGCCCAGCGAGATCGCGC
>CAYOBT010000562.1:0-2044 GCA_964402205.1 uncultured Anaerolineales bacterium | reverse complement strand
CGCTGTTTCGCCAAAGGGGCAGCCTGCACGGCGTACTCCAGGCAACGTTCCACGCACCTCTCGGCCTCCTTGTTGTCCGGATGGCGTATCTCTCGGCGAGCGATCTCGAGATCTCGCTTGACCCCGGCCAAAGCCTCCTCGAGCGTCATCTCCTTGCCGGGATCATCCCACGGGAAACGCGTGAACCACTCGCAATAGGCGATGAAACCCACTAGGCAATGCTCTACGTACGACAATCCGAGTTCGTCCCCGCGTGCACCGTCTCGGATCTCTTCAGCGTATTCCTCCATCTGTTTGAGTACGTGCACGAATTCGCCAAGCCAGCCTGGGTCCTTGAACTGCTCTTCCCAGGCGACGATGGCATCGATCTGTCTGGACGTCGCGGGTTCTTGCATCCCCCCGTCAGCCAGTACTCGTGCCAGGTTCTTCCGCGCCCGTTGCTGCGCTTGAGCCTGTGGGGAACCCGTCAATCTGGCCCTGGCCATCCGGCCTATTGCCTGCCAGAGCTCGCTAATGCGGTTGGCATGGATAGACGCCCTCCTCAGGTGATTGGCCTGGATCGCCTCGAAGAACCCCTCCAAGTACCTGTCATGGGCCTCGAGGAATGGCTTCATCGGGCCGTCCACCGTCGAGGAGGCCAATAGAGTGCGCACGAGCACCTCTGCTTCCGGTCCGACGAGGGGCACCTCATCGCGCACCGCAACGCCGCTCGAACCGGCCTTGACCACTGCGACCTGGCCATCCGCCTGCAACTGCACGGCGCCAGTGATCACGGTTACGGCCATGATTCGTTTCGCTATAGGTAGCATACCGGTCACCGCAAGCCTCCTATCGATGAAGACGTTGTTCGCCATGCGAACTGTGAACTTGGTTCCCAAACTGCGCGCCTGTCCTTCACTGCTCTCGATCGCGAACGCCCCGTCTGGTCGGCTATCGTGCGTCACCTCAGCCGTAACGACGCCGCTGTTGAGGTAGACCGAAGTCCTCGAATCGCTCTTCTTGCCCGTCAAGATCAGCCGGGTCCCGGCACACATCGTCAGGACCGTGCCGTCCGAGATCTCTACCACGGCAGAGCCACTGCCCACTCGCAGTTCATCTCCTGGATCGATCCGGCGGCCCTTGCTCCGTTGGTGCCATTCACTCGAACGCTCTGCACGGACCATCACCTCTCCGCTGACGACCTTGGCTACGGCGTGGTCCGACCGGGAGTGAAACACCAGCACACCAAGTCCCAGTAGCACCGCAGCGGCGGCCGCCCACGGCAGCCTGCGTCCGCGGATTCTTGCCCATCGCGTGCGCACGTCTTGTGATGTCGCTGGCGGAAGGTCGTCCAACGCCGCCATGACGTTGCTCTCCAGCCGCTCGACGACGGGTGACAGGGATGCCGCGTAGCCTTCCAGTCGTCGATGGTCCTCCTGCAAGCCCTGTAGGTACTCTCGGCACTCGCGGCACTGACGCGTATGTCGCTCGAGGTCAGGCGCTTGTTGTGCGGGCGATCCAGCCGTTACCCAGTGGGCCATCTGTTCTCGCACACTCTCGCAGGAATCGTTCATTCGGCTACTCCATGTTCAGTGAGCAGCTTGCGCAGCTCCCTTCGCGCCCGGCTCAGCCGGGTGGACACGCCGGCCGGGCTTAGGTTCAGCATCTTGGCCACGTTCTCGGTGCTCTGTCCGTCGAAGTAGTAGAGCAGCAACGCAAGCCGGTACTTCTCGGGCAGTTGGGCGATGGCCCGCTCGAGACCGGTTGTATCGGCCAGGCCGCTACGATCGGGCCGGACCTGCTCGGCCAACACGCGGCGCTCGCGCGTTCGCCGGCGCAACAGATCGATGCAGGCATTGCGAGCGATCCGCGCAAGCCACGGCCCGAACTGCTCGGGATCGCGCAGGGCGGGGATCCGCGTAAATGCTTGTGCCAGTGCCTCTTGCGCCACATCTTCTGCGTCGTGGGCATTGGTGACCATCCCCACACAGATCGCCAAGACCTGCTGCGCATGCCGCTTGATCAGCGCCGCCCCTTTCAGGGACCGTGTGGTCCACCATGCCCT
>CAYOBT010000561.1:0-2045 GCA_964402205.1 uncultured Anaerolineales bacterium | reverse complement strand
CCCTACGTCCGCATCCCCGCGCACCGGCCTTTGCCCCCTGCGACCATCCTACGCATCCACGCCCAAGAGCGCGGCCCATGGGCGGGCGAACACCGGCGCCGCGGACGCCGCACGGGTTCGCCCCTACGTCCGCATCCCGGCGCGCCGGCCTTTGCCCCCTGCGACCATCCTACGCATCCTCACCCAACAACGCTCGGTACACCGCCAACCACCGCTGCCGCGCGGCCTCCCACGTATACCCTTGCATCAACGCCACGCCTGCGCGGCCCATCGCCTGCCGCAGCTCTGGATCGCGATACAGCCGCTCCATGGCGCCGGCCAGGGCCTCGGCGTCCTGGATGGGCACCTCGATGCCTTCGACGCCGTCCCGGGCCACCGCGCCGCAGTTGGGCGTGTAGATGATAGGCAGCCCGCTGGCCATGGCCTCGGCCAGCACCTTGGGAGAGCCCTCAGAGAGGCTTGGGAGCGCAACGATGCTCGCCTGGCGATAGAGCGCGAGCATATCCGCCACGTACCCCAGGAACCGCACGTCGGAGCGATGCGCGTAGGCCTTGGCCCAGGGCTCGCCGTCGGGACGAACGCGGCCCGCCAGCCACAGCTCGGCATCGGGGAGCTTGAGCGCGTCCCACGCCTCCAGCAGGTAGGGAACCCCTTTGCCGATGCCCACGGCTCCCGCAAAAAGCACCCGGAAGGTGTCTGGAGGCGCCGTGGCCGGACAAAGAGCATCCGACACGGCGGCAGCAGACGCGACCACCACCTTGTCCGAGGGGTAGCCCGCCTGCACCAGGCTATCCCGGCTGTTGGACGCCTGCACGATGATCCGATCCGCCAGCGCGTACGCGGCTTCGTACCTCGCAGCGCTGCGTGGCGGCACGCGGCGGTATGGCAAGCCTCGCTTGGCATACTCGTCGCTCAGCACGTCATCGATGGCCCGCCAATGGGGCGCGCCCATCTCGACGACCACCCTGGCGCCCAACGCCTTGGCCCGTTGTGCGCTGCGCAGGCACTGCCCCGACCACCCATGAAAGATGGCGCACGGCTCGACGTGGCGCGCCGCAAAGCCGTCGTATATGGCATCGCGCAACCTCGGCCGATCGCGCAGCAGGTAGAACATGCCGCGCATCCAGGCGAACAGCCGCATGTCGGCATCGGCGACATCGCTGATGTCGCCATAGGCGACGATGCCTCGTTGCAGCAAGCCGGCGCTGTGCAGAGCCTTGAGATGCTGATACGCCACTAGTCCCATGCCATGCCCGCCCACCTTGGCGCCATGGCTGTAGATCACGCCCCTATCCAAGCCTGCCTCCCTTTCCACGCGCCACCTCTCCACCCCGCTCATGGGCGGGCGAACACCGGCCTCGCGGACGAGGTTCGCGGACGGCGCTCGGATTCGCCCCTACAAGACTTGCCACGGACGCCGCACGGGTTCGCCCATATGTGGGCATCTCGGCCCGGCCTCTGCCCCCTGCGACCGCCCTACTCTCCCTCGCCCAAGAGCTCTCGGTACACCGCCAACCACCGCTCGCGCGCGGCCTCCCACGTATACCCTTGCATCAACGCCACCCCCGCCCGCCCCATCGCATGCCGCAGCGCTGGATCGCGATACAGGCGATCGATGGCGGCGGCCAACGCGTCGGCGTCCTGGATGGGCACCTCGATGCCTTCGACGCCGTCCCGGGCCACCGCGCCGCAGTTGGGCGTGTAGATGATAGGCAGCCCGCTGGCCATGGCCTCGTACAGGACCTTTGCAGAGCCTTCTTGCAGGCTGGGCAGGACAAAGACGCTAGCCCGATGGTAGAGCGAGGGCATATCACTCACGTGCCCCAGAAACCTCACGTCGGTGCGATCCGCGTAGCGCTGGGCCCAGCGCTCTCCCTCGGGTCGGATGCGCCCGGCGAACCACAGCTCGGCATCGGCCAGGCCAAGGAGATCCCAGGCCTCCAACAGGTAGGGGACACCCTTGCGCAAACCCACGGCTCCCGCAAACAGGGCGCGAAAAGACGCTGGGTGAGAAGGCGGCGGGCGGAATGTCTCCAGGTCGGCAG
>CAYOBT010000560.1:0-2053 GCA_964402205.1 uncultured Anaerolineales bacterium | reverse complement strand
CCAGCGACAAATCCCTGATGCACCTCATCGCCGATGCTGTAGAATACAGCATAGAGGCCCGCAGTCACCTCTGGAAAGGCGATGGCCAGGTCCGACCCAACCCATACTTGCCGCACGAGAGGGCGCCAGACCAACCAGGCGAGCACTCCGTAGCTGAGGGCATGCGTTGTGTAGTTGACCACGTCATCGGCAATGCCCACGGTCTCGCCTGGACGAGGAAGGGCTGGCTGAGCAGACGCCAGGTACAAGCCTACCGACCATGCCAGAGGAGGCCCCCAGTACGCAAGCCAGCGAAGCGAACGCTTCAACCGCATGGTCCGCCTTGCGTCGCCGCTGACTGCCTCTCCCGCGAGCCCTCTCATTCGCGCTTCCGTCGCGAGCGCCATCGGTCAAAGTAGTTCAGCACCACCAACCCCACCATCAGGGCAACGACAAAGTCCCACTGCCCCGCCAGCACCAAAATGGCCACCGTGCATAGAACAGCCATGTCGATCCAGAAGATGAGTCGGGTTCCGTCTCCCATTGGCCACCTCTGGTATCTTCCCTGCTTGTTCACCTATTATAGCATGGCATGCACGGCGCACGGAAACCGCTCGAGAGCTACGGCCCCTTGCGGCATGGTGTTGGCCCGCAGCGTGTCGGCACCCTATAATGTGAGGGTCACAGTGTATCGGTCCAAGCTGGGAGTCCAAGGCCTTGGTCATCACCATCGTTGCGTTCCTCATCTCGTTAGGCTTTCAGGTTCTTGCCCCTGTGGGGCTGGCCATCGGTTTGCGACGACGCCTCGGCGGGTCCTGGAGCGCGTTCCTTCTTGGCGCTGCCATCTTTGGCATCTTCAACCTGCTAACATGGCAACCTCTGAGCACCTATCTGGATCAAGCGGTGGGCTCACAGCTGCAAGACCCAAGCAGTAGGTTTGTTTGGCTCGTGGCGATGGCGGGTATCGGAGCCTTCCTCGAGGAAGGCGGACGTTGGATCGGCTTTCGATGGTTGTTTCGGCGATTCGGTCTCCAGCTCAATCCCCAGGAAGCCCTCATGTCTGGCCTAGGCCACGCCGCGATCGAGACGTCGCTGCTCATTGCGGGCCTGACCTTTATGCATCTCACACTGTACCTGCTCCTGCGCAGCGTGGACGTCTCGTTCCTCCTGGATTCGCTGGGAGCTGCCCCACAGGATGAGCTTGTGGGCACGCTGGCCAGCCTGGCCGAGACACGCTGGGACAGGCCCTTGTGGATCGCTCTCGACCGTGCCTTTAGCGTGCTGCACCAGCTCGCTTGGGCCGTACTGGTGGCCCAGAGCTTGCTATCGCGACAGAAACGCTGGTTCGCGTACGCGCTTTTCTACCATTTCGGCGTGGCCGTCATCGTCCCTGGCGTAGCCACCTTGGCAGGGCTCGCACTCGCTGAGATCATCAACGCCATACTGGCAGCGTGTAGTGCGCTCGTTGCTCTTTGGCTAGTCTCTGCCAACGGTGTGGCTCTCCGACGGCCAGAGCGAGCACCAACGCAAGCCACGCCGCCAGGGATCTAGTTCAGCCATCGCCCCTTGGAGGAACACTATGCTAGAATCGCTCAAGGAAACTGTATGCAAGGCCAACCAACGGCTGCTGCGAGAGGGCCTTGTGACCTGGACCAGTGGCAACGTCAGCGGCCGCGATGCGTCGAGCGGGCTCGTTGTCATCAAGCCGAGCGGCGTGCCCTACGATGAGCTGACGCCAGAAGCCATGGTCGTGCTCAACCCTGAGGGCACCGTCATCGAGGGCAATCTGCGGCCATCGGTGGATGCGCCCACGCACATGGTCATCTACCGCAACCGTGCCGACGTCATGGGCGTCACGCACACGCATTCCACCTTTGCCACCGCCTTTGCCGCTGCCGCTCAGCCGATCCCCGTGTACCTTACGGCCATTGCGGACGAGTTTGGCGGCGCCATCCCCCTGGGCGCCGCCGGGATGCCCACGAGGTGGAACCTGCCCAGGGTCTTGTTGTCCCCGGCCATCTCCCGCTCGCCCTGCAGCACGTGGATCTCGACGCTCGTCTGGTTGTCCGCGGCC
>CAYOBT010000559.1:1326-2057 GCA_964402205.1 uncultured Anaerolineales bacterium | reverse complement strand
GACGCATAAGGCTCGTGGCGCTGCTGACCGAGGATGGCCAGCAGATCGAGCAGGGGCTGGTGTGGCGCGTGTTCGAGGACGCTCCGCCCCGCGACGGCAAGAGCAAGCTTATCAGCGCCCATCGCGAGCCTTCCCCGACGCTCCAGCTCAAGCCCGGCAGCTACATCGTCAACGCGGCCTTCGGTCGTGCGAACCTGACCCGGAAGATCGTGGCCAAGGCCGGCGAGCGGCTGGAGGAGCAGTTCGTGCTCAATGCCGGGGGGCTGCGGCTGGAGGCGGTTCTCGACAAGGGGCAGCGCCCGTCAGCCAATACGGTCGCCTACGATATTTTTTCCGACGAGCGTGACCAGTTCGGCAACCGTCGCGGCGTGATGACGGGTGTGCGGCCATCGCTCATCATACGGCTGAACGCGGGCATCTATCATGTCGTCAGCACCTATGGCGGGGCCAACGCGAAGGTCGAGACGGACGTCACGGTCGAGGCCGGGAAGCTGACGCAACTGACGGTGAAGCACGCCGCCGCGCGCGTGACCTTCAAGCTCGTGGGCCGGGCCGGTGGCGATGCAATCCCCGACACCCAATGGACCTTGCAGACACCGCAGGGCGAGCCGGTGGCGCGCAGCGTCGGCGCACTGCCGAGCCATATCCTTGCGCCGGGCACCTATGTGGTCGTGGCTCGCTCCCAGGGCCGGACCTTCCGCCGGTCCTTCGCCGTGCAAGGCGGCGACGTC
>CAYOBT010000559.1:0-1316 GCA_964402205.1 uncultured Anaerolineales bacterium | reverse complement strand
GTCATCGAGTAACCGGATCCGACAGTCCCCGCCCCCGCGAAGGCCTCGAGATCCGTCTCGCCCTTTGGTCGCACCTTGATCGAGGTCAAGGCTCCCGCCTGCCCAGCCCTGTGAAGTGAGACGCGGACGTTCCGCATGCGCGGGAAGCAGGGGCACTTGGCTTCAAGGGCAGGGGCAGGCGATGTCGAATGCTATAGTCGAGCGGCATGCGTTTTCGGACGCAGCCGCGGTCATCGGAGCGGGGCTGGCAACTGTGCTGGGCCTCTTGCTCGCTTTCAGCTCGGTCGACCCGGCGATGGCCTTTCACGGTTTCTTGTTTGCAGCAGCGGGCCTTCTTGCCGGCATGGCGGTGCTGTCGAGGGCGTTTGGCCGCGCCAGGCTCGAGCCTGACGACGGCTACATGGACGGCCCGATCAAAGTGGCGACCATAGCCGCCGTGATCTGGGGGATCGCAGGGTTCCTCGTGGGCGATATCATCGCCTGGCAGATGGCATTTCCCGCGTTGAACCTCGATCTGCCATGGACGAGCTTCGGGCGCCTGCGTCCGTTGCACACGTCGGCGGTGATTTTCGCATTCGGCGGCAACGTCCTACTGGCGACGTCGCTTTATGTCGTCCAGCGCACGTGCCACGCGCGTTTGGCCGGGCGCTGGTCGCCCTGGTTCGTGGTGTGGGGCTACCAGCTCTTCATCCTGATCGCGGGCACCGGATATCTGCTGGGCGTCACCCAGTCGAAGGAATACGCCGAACCCGAGTGGTACGCCGATCTGTGGCTGACCATCGTGTGGGTAGTCTACCTGCTGGTCTTCCTGGCGACGCTGGCGCGCCGGCGCGAGCCGCACATCTACGTGGCCAACTGGTTCTATCTGGCCTTCATCGTCACGATCGCGATGCTGCATCTCGTCAACAACGCGACGGTGCCGGTGTCCCTGACGGGGACCAAGAGCTACATCGCCTTCTCGGGCGTTCAGGATGCGATGACGCAGTGGTGGTATGGCCACAACGCCGTGGGCTTCTTCCTCACCGCGGGCTTTCTGGGGATCATGTACTACTTCATCCCCAAGCGAGTGGAGCGGCCGGTCTATTCCTACCGGCTGTCGATCGTCCATTTCTGGACACTGATCTTCCTCTACATCTGGGCGGGTCCCCACCATCTGCACTACACGGCGCTGCCCGACTGGGCACAGACGCTCGGCATGACGTTCTCGATCATGCTCTGGATGCCATCGTGGGGTGGCATGATCAACGGTCTCATGACCTTGTCGGGTGCATGGGACAAGCTGAGGACGGATCCCGTCGTGCGTCTCCTCGTCGTGT
>CAYOBT010000558.1:0-2058 GCA_964402205.1 uncultured Anaerolineales bacterium | reverse complement strand
GGGTGTGGAAACGGCAAAGCCGGGAGCGGGGAGAGACGAAGCAGATGACGTTGGGATGGGGAAGGGCGTGAAAGAGCACAGGGTCGAGGACTATATCTGCGACGACACTACACGACTGCTTCAAGGCAGTCATCTGATCGGGCGGCAACTATGTTGTGAATACGGGATTATGGACCTTTTGCTTTGGGGTTGGGCCGATGGCTATGGCAACTGGTATGACGCCCCCCACGCCCATATTGCCGAGCTCAAGGCTCGCACCGCGTCCGAGCGCGACTGCGCTCAAGTGTTACGGTACAAGCACGCCGTCTCCGATGCCGTAACTTGGTGGTGGACCGAGAGCAAGTGGGGATTCGATGGGGGCGAGGACGGTGAGGCCGTTCCAAGAGAGATTGAGTGTCTTTTGGTGGCTCCTGGGTTCAGCGACAGAGCCAAGGCCGTTGCGACCGAGACGGGGATTGTGATGGTCAAAATCGAAGAACCCGGACGATTTGGGGAGCCATGGGATTTTGTGCCACAGCGCCCCTTTTTTGGAGGAGCCACAGGCCGCGACTCCAAACGATTGTGGAGCCTTACTTTGGCCGCGCTGCACGAAAGACAATGGAGACAAGCCTAGATGCCAACTTGGCGCAAGCTACACACGAAAGTCACACGCTCGCTAGACGTGAACGACATGCCTGACGACTTTACGCGCCTGTTGTGGGTGCTGTTGCCCCTGCGCCTTGACGGCGACGGCCGCAGCCTCGACAACGCCAGCTTCGTCAAGGCTGGCACGATGCCGCTGCGTGAGGACGTGTCAACGGAGCAGGTTCAGGATGCGCTGGATTGGTTCGCTGCGCACGGCATGATTGAGCGTTACGAGAGCGATGGCCGCCAGTATTTCTACCTTCCCACGTTTGAGGACTATCAAGGCTCACGCAAGAGTCGGCGTGAATCCGCGAGTGACTACCCCGACCCGCCTACCGATTGCACACATGACTCACGCACAACTCATGCAGAGGTCATGCAAGACTCACGCCTAGATGTAGATGTAGATGTAGATGTAGATGTAGATGTAGAAGAGAGAGACGCGACAAGCGGCGCTAGCGCGCCCCCCACCTCCAGCAATGGCGATGGTGAAACTAAAAGTGAGCCGGAGCCAGAACGCAAGAAGCCGAAGACACCCCCCTCCATTCTAGCTTTCCGGTCCGCAGCGCATCGCTATCCGGCCAAATCGTGGTGGAAGCGCGTGCACTCGATAGTTGGCACGGCAGAGAGTGACGTGAAGCGGTGGAAAGACCTCGTTTTCGAGTGGGTAGGCAATGGCTGGAATCCAACCAACGTCAAGGGGATGCTGGACGCCTATCAGAGCGGTGGCATACAGCCGCTGAATCGTGGGTCGCCAAAGCAGTCGCAGTCTGACCGCATTGCCGAGATTGAGAGCTGGGTTGCGCAGGAACTAGGGGGTAGCTAGTGGCGGCAACAGAGACGATAACCAAGGCGGTCGCGCTGGTAGCGCGCAACTGGCCTGATAAGGAGCTGGACCTCGCCAAGACGCGCGACCTTTACGGGACCATCCTGGGAGACCTGCCAGACGCGGCGGTTATGGCGGCAGTCACCAAGCGCATCGCAAGCGACAACCCGTTTCTGCCGCGCGTTGGTGAGATACGCAAGCTGGCGCTTGACGTGCTGTTTCAAGACGACGGCCAACCGACGCCAGAGCAAGCGTGGGGGACGCTGCTCAAATGGGTGCGGCGATACGGCAGCGCGTACAGCATACCGTACTGGCGCGACGGCAAGCCGGTCGAGCCGCCAAAGCTACCCAAGATGATACGCCAAGCGGCGGACGACATAGGCGGCATCGGGGCCATCGCCAATAGCGAATTTCTTGCAGCGGACCGCGCGCGGTTTATCGACGCCTACACCGTCCGAGCCAAGCGCCGACGGACGCGGCTAGAAGAGCTGCCAGCGGTGACGCGGGCACGGGAGCAGCTACGCGGCGAAGCGCACGAAATAGCGGCCAAGCGGTTGGCGTCGGGGGACGGCGATGGCTGACCTACTCGCCTTCGTGAGAGCCGCTGG
>CAYOBT010000557.1:0-2061 GCA_964402205.1 uncultured Anaerolineales bacterium | reverse complement strand
CGACGCGCAAGTGGCGGACATCAAGCAGGCGTTAGAAGACCGGGGCATGGGGGTATCGGCAATTGGGTCGCCTATCGGAAAGATCGGCATCGACGATCCCATGGAGCCCCATCTTGAGGCGTTCAGGCGTGCGCTTGATCTGGCCGAGGCGTTCGAGACCCCGTATATCCGTATGTTCTCGTTCTATGTGCCGGAAGGGCAGGCGGATGCGTACCGCGATGAGGTCATGCGCCGTCTTGGGGCGTTGCTGGAAGAGGCGGACGGCCGGCCTGTCACCTTGCTGCACGAGAACGAGAGCCGTATCTATGGCGATATCCCGCGTCGGTGCCTTGACATCCTCGAGACAATCGATTCGCCGCAGTTGCAGATGACGTTCGATCCCGCCAACTTTGTCATGAACGATGTGCACCCGTACGATGATGCCTTTGACATGCTTGCTGACCATATCGGCTACCTGCATATCAAGGATGGCATCATGGCAGAGAAGCGTGTGGTGCCTGCGGGTGAGGGCGACGGCCAAGTTAAGCAGATCCTCCAGGCCCTTCACGACCGAGGCTTTGAGGGCTTTGCATCGCTGGAGCCGCACTTGGCACATGCCGGTGCCTTTGCGGGATTCTCTGGGCCCGAGTTGTTCGGCGTGGCGGCCAAGGCGCTGCGCAAGCTGCTGAAGGAAGTGGAAGGATAGCTGGCACGTCTGCACAGCATAGGGGGAAGCGTGGGCGAGACAACCATCGTCAAGGGAGTGGTTCCAGTAGCGGGAATGGGCACGCGCTTGCTGCCCGCCACCAAGTCACAACCCAAGGAGATGCTACCAGTCGGCAGGCGGCCGGTGGTCCAGTACGTAGTAGAAGAGCTACAGGCCGCTGGCCTGAGCCAAGTGCTGTTTGTGACTGGTCGGAAAAAGACTGCGATCGAGGATCACTTTGACGCCGATCCCGAGTTGGTGAGGACGCTCTCAACGGGTGGCGGCTATGCGCTGCTGGAGGAGCTGGCGTTCACAGAGACAGACACGCGGTTTTTCTACACACGGCAGAGCACCCCGCGCGGTCTCGGCGATGCTGTCAACCACGCCCGCGAGTTCGCCGGCGAGGATCACTTTGTCGTTGCACTGGGTGACTCGATCATCCGCGATCATGATGGGTCAGGCTACCTCACAGGGCTCATGGAGGCACACCTCTCCAGTGAGGCCGCGTGCACGGTTGCCGTCGAAGAGGTAGCGCGCGATGAGGTGTACCGCTACGGCGTGGTCAAGCCTGCGGGAGAAATGACGTCGGGTGGTGCCTTTGACCTGGCGGATCTGGTGGAGAAACCACGCGTTGAAGTGGCGCCTAGCAACCTCGCCATCGCAGCGCGCTATGTGTTCAGTCCGGCCATCTTTGAGGCGTTGGAGCGAACAGCCCCCGATCGTAACGGCGAGCTACAGTTGACGGACGCCATCAAGCTGCTGCTCCAGCTAGGGCATCGCGTCATCGCCGTGCCGCTCCGCGAGGGCGAGCGCCGATACGATATCGGCAACTTTGAGAGCTATTTCCGGGCGTTCATCGATTTTGCCCTCGCCGACGAGAAATACGGCTACATGGTGCGACAATACCTCAAGCGGAAGGCCAGGGAGTTCTGAGTGACCAAGGCTGTGCATTGCTCGGCGCCAGGCCGCTGCGGGATCATCGGCAACCCAACGGACATGTACGGCGGCACGGTTATCTCCTGTTCGATCCCGTATCGTGCCCATGCACTCGTGGAGCCATCGGACAAGCTGGAAATCGCCGTGGCTGGCCAAGAGCTGGTGGTTCGTGATGTCGATGACCTGACGCTGAATGGCGACTATTTCGATGTAACCCGCGCTGTGTTGGACTATCTGCGGGATGCTGACCTTCGGTGTCGCATCTCCTACTGGACAGACATTCCCGTCAAGGCGGGTGTTGCGGGGTCTACGGCATTGACCGTGGCCATCCTCTACGCGTTGTTGCGATTCAAGGGAATGCTGCGGCATCGCTACCAGGTGGCAGAGTTGGCTCGTCATATTGAGCTAAACCATCTGCGCGTGGTCTGCGGCTATCAGGA
>CAYOBT010000556.1:0-2068 GCA_964402205.1 uncultured Anaerolineales bacterium | reverse complement strand
ACATGCTCGGTCATCAGTAGCGGCGTTCGAAGAAGCTGTCGCAGCTTCCGATGCGCGAACTGTGATATGCCGCCGTCCTTGTAGGGATCCTCGAGCCAGAAGAACCGCTCGTCGTCGCATGCGCGGCCCACCGTCCACGCCTCCGCAAAGGTATTGAGTTCACACGCGGGATCCAGCATCAGGTCCATCTTGTCGCCAACGCGCTGGCCCACGGCGTGGATCGTCGCTATCTCGGGAGCCGGCGCAGTGTCTCCCCAACCATGAATTTTGAACGCTGGATATCCCAGATCGAGGCATTGCTCTGCAAAGTCGGCATAGGCCTCGGGCGAATCCAAGCCGCCGTTGTGATCGCCATGCGGCGTGGAAGCGTAGCACTTGAGAGGCCGGATATGCCCGCCAAGGAGCTCCCATATCGGCGCATCGTACAGCTTGCCAGCGATGTCCCACAAAGCGACATCCACGTAGGCCATGCCAACGCGTGCCATCTGCCGGAGCGCGCGCTTGACATCCTGATAGATGCGCTCGCGCTCGAGAGCATTCTTCCCAATGAGATAGTCGGCATACATGGGAAGCGTAGCAAAGCATCCGCCACCAGCGAGCGTCTCCCCCACGATGCCCAGGCTTGTGTGGATAAGCAGAACCGATCGCGTCCCTGTGAGCGTGCTTGCGGGCTCGTAGACTAGGTTGAACCCGTTATAGTCGCGGCCCATGTCGTGGAGCATCGTCTCGAACGAGACCGACTCGATCTTGGTGATGGTTGCGCTTGTCGTCATCGCTTGTCCCTCCCCTTTGTGAGAACACCATGTCGCCATCCTATCCAGAACGGCACGGGCTCGCAAGGCTCTCAGCAACCATCGACCCTTGCTCTCGCGCGACACTAGACCTATGATATCCGTACGTATGTATTTACGTACTATTGAAGAAGATTTAGCACGTTTGGTATCATTATAGGCCCTTTCATTCGATCCGTCTATGGAAGTGTGCGTATCAAGATCAAGAGCTCCCCCTGTTTCAGCCACTCTGCGTCTTTACCGATGACACGGTGCTCACCCTGTCCATCGCCGAGGCCATTCTCACAGGCTCGGACTATCGAATGATGCCAAAGACCTTCGCCGTCGTTACCCACCAAGCGGCTACGGGCAATCGTCTGAGGCGTGGCTGTTCGCGGACGTGAGCAAGCCGTACGGGAGCTGGGGCAACGGGGCCGCCATGCGCGTCGCGTCTGTGGGCTGCGCCTCTGACAGGATCCCCGACGTGCTGCAGGAGCCCGAGCGCACGGCACAGCCCACCCACAACCATCCGGAGGGCAGCAAAGGCGCGCAAGCCACAGCTTTGGCCGTCTATATGGCACGTACCGGGGCCGATAAGGAGAGCATTCGCGAGGAAATCGCGGGCCGCTTTGGCTACGATCTAGACCGCACCGTGGACGAGGTCCGTCCAAGCTACCGCTTTGACGTCTCGTGCCAGGGCACCGTTCCGGAAGCGATAATCAGCTTTCTGGACGCGAGCGACTACGAGGATGCTGTCAGGAATGCCGTATCGCTTGGAGGCGATAGCGACACGTTGGCCTGCATTGCCGGAGGCATCGCCCAAGCATTCTACAAGGAGATCCCGGCAGCCATCCGAGACAAAGCACGCAGTCGCCTGCCGTCCGATCTTCTCGACGTAGCCGATCGCTCTGAGGCGCGATATGGCTTCTAGCGAGCAACTAGCCGCTGCTAGTCCACAAGATCGCCTAGATCAGTGGCAGTATCACGCGCCACGCCAGACGGCGCCCGGCCCGTGATATAGTGCTCCAGCTGGTCGATGACGTATTCCTGCTCTGCAATGACGGCCTTGACCACATCACCGATGCTGACGATCCCCACAAGCTCGCTGTGCTCGAGGACCGGCAGATGGCGCACCCGACGGTGTGTCATGATGGCCATGCACTCGCCAATGGTCTGGTCCGCCTCCACACAGATGGGATTGGGCGTCATGATCTCGCTCACGTCCGTGCCGTGAGAGAGCCTCCCTGCGAGGACGATCTTTCGTGCATAGTCCCGCTCGGACATGATGCCGATGAGAT
>CAYOBT010000555.1:0-2068 GCA_964402205.1 uncultured Anaerolineales bacterium | reverse complement strand
TCCTTGAGGGTATCGAGGCAAGCTTCAATCTCAGTCTCCTCGTTGCGGACGATCTTCGGTTCATCCCCTGGGCTGTGTCGTTCATAGTAGGCGGCCTTCCACATGTCGGCTGACAGGGTTGATGTGGGCTCCGGGTCTTGCCTTTGCCACGCGAGATGCACCTTGGCGATGCCCTCTAGCTCATAGTACTCGACCACGACCTCGTGCTCGCCCTCCCAGATGTGCTGGAGGACGCTGTCCTCGGTGTAGCCACCATGCCAGCGATCGATGAGCAGATTCCCGGCTACCCACAACCGGACACCGTCGTCGGCGCGGAGCGTGAAGCGATAGGTGCCGGTGCCAAAGCGGATCCGTCGGCACCAGCGTGCGCTCACATGGTCGGCGGGAAGGCCACCGGCAGGAGCGCCGTAGCCCCAATCAAAGCTGACAGAGCTGTCGTTGCGCACGAGGGCGGGGGCGCCTTCTAGACTTCCGTTGCGCCAGTACTCGCCGCGCCACTCGGTGATCGTCACGGGCCAAGGTGTTGGCGAGGACAATGGCCTTGGCGTCGGCGTAGCGGTCGGTGCCGGCGGCTGAGCGGGCTGTCGCGGGGGCAATGTCGTAGGCTCTGCTGGTGGCGATGCACCGGGCGCCAACTTGACCCGGCCGTTCTCACTGGCGTGGATGCGGTAGGTGCGTCCATCCAAGGACAGCTCCACCAAGTAGCCAGGCGTCTCGACAAGGGCACAGGATCGACCGGGTTCCTGCAGTTCTAGGCAGGCGTCGCGCCATAGGGTGGGCTGCAAGCGGATCAGGCGCGCACTGTTGCCATCGGTGCCTAGTTCGGTGGTCAGCAGGCTGCGAGCGGCGGCGACGATCTGGTCTTCCCGTGTCTGCGCCTGCAGGCGGCCATGAACCCCAATCGCCCAGGCAACGATATCGTACACCTCGTCTTCGGAGGGAGCGTGGGTGCCACGTCCCACAAAGCTGATGCGCTGCGCTGCTGGTGCGCGCTGGTCATCATCGTCCACAAGATCATAGGCGAAGGGCTGATACCTTGCGAGGAATGTCAAGTATTGCCGCAGCTCGTCGGTGGTCAGACTGGCGTGCCAGGTCTGTCCCTCGCAGCTCTCGCCCCGGGCGCGGTTGCTGCTGTCGATGGTCAGTTGGTCGCAATAGCCCGAGAGGCCGTCGGTGCGCTCCCAGATCAATCTGGGCTCTTCGCGTGGTGGCTTGGTCTCTTGTGTCGGCGTCGCCGAAGGGGCGGGAGCCTGTGGCGTGTAGGTAGGGACTGACGTCGGCCCCGCCGGGGTCGCCGTCTGCGCCCCCTGTCGCGACGCCCCAACAGCCGGATAGAACAGCGCGAGGGCGAGGCTGGCGCCAAGCGTCACGGTGAACACTAGCAGTATGAGTCGTAGGAATCCCTTCATCGTAACCTCCTCGAGAGCGGTGAGTGGATCCTCTGTGCCGGGATCCCGTCGCTCTTTGTCTCCGCATCAAGGACGCAGGAGCATGCGCGTGTGTTCCATGCGCAGAAAGGGGTGCGCAAGAACCGCGGGCGCCTGCGTGCGTATAGGGATTGCAGGGTTTTCAGAAGGGAGAGCCATGGAAGACCAAAGCCAAAGCACCGAGGGCAGGCACACAGAGTGGGAAGAGCTCCGCGTAGCGGGCTCGGACGTCGTGGAGCGGATCAAGGAGCTCATCCATCAGGGCAACATCCGCCGTATCGTGATACGGCAGGATGGCAAGACAGTCATGGAACTATCGTTGACGTGGGCGGCCATCGGCACCTTGCTCGCGCCGATTCTCGCTGCGGTGGGAGCGTTTGCTGCCCTCGCTAGCGACTGCACCATCGTGGTGGAACGTCTGGTGGATGACCAAGAGGATGTCCCAGAAGCCTAGCCAGTTGCTGGCTGTGGCAATCGGCTAGGGAGGCGTACACTTTGGGACGTGTGTCGCAGAATCTTGTCCACGCTCTCGGGCGGCCCCGGCCGGGTCGGAGGGATCTCGTCGATGTTCAACGTCTGTACGCGCTGCGGGGCATATCATGCGGACAAGGTCATCGATCCGGATGGCCCATACGCAATCT
>CAYOBT010000554.1:0-2071 GCA_964402205.1 uncultured Anaerolineales bacterium | reverse complement strand
GCAAGTTCAACACCGAGTTGAATCCCGATGGCAGCCTTTACCAGTACCCGCTGGGCGACAAGCAGTATGAGCCCTCGGGGCGAATGCCGGCCGGCGGCTTTTACCACGATGCCATCGAGCGGGAGGATCCCTTTGAGCCGGAGGACCTGGATCCCGAGGCGTGGGTGGCCGACATGGCCCACGTGCTGACGGACGAGGAGCTCCGCTTGTTGGAGGACCGCGGGCGGGACCTGTGGGAGAACACACCGTATGCGATTGTCGCGGGCTTGCCTGGCGCGAGCTTTGGCGACATTGCGCTGGTGCCCGCAACGCAGGCGCCGCATCCGGTGGGCATTCGGTCGGTGGAAGAGTGGTACATGGCGGCGGCGCTGTACCCCGATTTCGTGAAACAGGCGCTCGAGCTCCAGTGCGACATTGCCATGCAGAACCTGCCGCTGCTGTACGAGGCCTATGGGGATCGCGTCGTTGCGTTGATGATCAGCGGGACAGACTTTGGGGCGCAGCACGGGCCGTTCATCTCGCCCAAGCTGTACAGAAGCTTGTACATGCCGCTGCACAAGCGGATCAACGACTGGATCCACGAGAACACGCCTTGGAAGACCTTCTACCATAGCTGCGGCTCGATGGTAGCGCTCTACGACGATTTCGTCGAGGCGGGCGTGGATATTGTGAACCCGGTGCAGATCAGCGCCAAGGGGATGGATCCACGCGAGCTCAAGCGCCGTTGGGGCGACAAGCTGGTCTTTTGGGGAGGCGGCGTGGATACGCAGGGGGCGCTGCCCTTTGGGACGCCCGAAGACGTCGCTGAGCAGGTGGCAGAGCTGGTGGAGATCTGGCGGCCAGGCGGCGGGTATGTGTTCAACACGGTGCACAACGTGCAGGCGAGCATCCCGCAGGAGAATCTGATGGCGCTCTATGAGACGTTGATGCGCGTGCGCTAACGTGGACGGCAACCCATACGAACGCAAAGCGAGAGGCCTCAAAGGGCCTCTCGCTGCGCATCTGCGGGGCTAGCGCTTTGCTTCTGCTGGAGGGCGGCTGGGGACCGGAGAAGACGCGGCCAAAGGCCGGGTCACCTCACCGCACCGTACTGGCTCTAGTGACGGCGCTTCCAACGCTGCTCCCGACGCATCTTTCGGTACTTGTGCTTGGCGATCTTCTTGCGACGCTTTTTCTTGACACTGCCCATAGAGGGTCCTCCGCATGTCTCTCATCTTGGAAATGCTGCGGCCCATTATAGCCTGAGGGGCCCGGATTGTCCAGCGACCAGCTCTAGCGATGTTCGGACGCCGCGGTGATCGCACGGCGCGAGAGGACGAGGACGACGTGGCCTTCGTCTCGCTCGATGCGATAGTGAGACCAGTCGGGGATGGGCAGCTCGATTTGCACGACGTCCGCGGTGCGCAGCTTGACCTGGCGATCGGCGATGAGCGTGCAGAAATCGCTGATCGCAGGGTTGTGGCCGATGATGAGCGCCGTTTGGGACTCGCTGGGGAGGTCCTTCATGACATGGAGATACGCGCTGGGCATGGCATCGTACAAGCGGCCATCTTGGATCATCTCGATGTTTCCGCCAAAGGCATGCAAGACGCGCTTGGCAGTGCTGCGCGCGCGCACAGCCGTGGAAGTCACAATGAGATCGGGCGCCAGGCGTACGCGACGCATGGCCTCGGCGACGGCATAGGCGTCGCTTTCGCCGCGGCGCTTGAGCGGGCGCTCGTGATCCGGTAGATCGCTCTGCTTCCAGCTCGATTTGGCGTGGCGCATGAGAAGCAGTGTGCGTGACATGATGGGGTTCTCCTGTGGCTTCTATGCCAAGGCCTCGCGCAACGCCTCTGCGATCTCGGCGAGGCCCTGGATTGGGTCGCCCTGAATACGGAGGCCGAGCACGTCGCGGTCGGTCTCGCGCAGCGCGTTGAGATCGCCGATGGCCTGGGCGCGCTTGAGGGTGCCCAGCGAGTATGCCTCACCGGGGGTGGGCATGTCCTCGGCACCGTCGGAGGCTATCTGAAGGAAGAGGCCTGTGGGCGGGCCGCCCTTGTGCAACTGCCCCGTACTGTGTAGGAAACGC
>CAYOBT010000553.1:0-2074 GCA_964402205.1 uncultured Anaerolineales bacterium | reverse complement strand
GGTGTCACGGCAACGATGGGTACCGACGGTCGATGGCGGGCGACCATCCGTGCTGTCGTGCCAGACATCGTGGCCGTGATGATAGCTTTTGCACCGACTTCCTTGGCGATCTCGACGCTGCCCGAGCTGATAGCCTCCGTGATGGAGTCGTGGTCATCGACCCCGTGTTCCACCAGGCGACTGTAGGGCAAATGAGCCTCCGCATTAGCACACACCCTGGCCATTGTCTCCGCCGCCTTGATCGGATAGCGGCCCACTGCTGTCTCTCCAGAAAGCATGACGGCGTCCGTCCCATCGAGTATAGCGTTGACCACGTCCGAGGCCTCAGCTCGCGTCGGACGTGGGTGGTCTATCATCGTCTGCAGCATCTGGGTGGCGGTGATGACGGGCTTCCCAGCTCTATTGCACGCCCGGATCAAGCGCTTCTGGTGAAACGGGACCTTCTCAGCGGGCGTTTCTACACCGAGATCTCCCCGTGCGACCATGATGCCGTCGCTTTCGGCGAGGATGTTCTCGAAGTCGTCCAGGGCCTCCGGCTTCTCGATCTTGGCGATGATGGATGGCCTCCGTCGTCCATGAGCCTCGAGGAAACTGCGGAGCTGGCGCACATCAGCGGCACGCCGAACGAACGAGAGCGCGAAGTGATCGATACCATGCTCAAGTGCGAATACGGCATCCTCTTTATCCTTCTTGGTCAGGGTAGAGAAGGAGAGCCTCGCGCCTGGCACATTGATGCCCTTGTGAGAGGTGAGGCCGCCACCCGTAACGACGCGAGCCTTCAGGGTTTCCGCGCCCTCACGCCGCTCGACTGTCAAGGCGAGGTTGCCATCGTCCAAGAGGACAGTCTGACCCACCGCCAGGTCTCGGAGGAGCTTCGGATGGGGCACCGGGATCTCATCCTCGGCACCTGAATGAGGGGCCGTCGAAAGCGTTACCAGGTGCCCCTCGCGCAGCTCAATGGGCTCGTCGCGTAGCTCGCCGACGCGAAGCTTCGGCCCCTGAAGATCGGCAATGATGGCAACCAAGCTCTGCTCCTGCTCAGCCACCTTTCTCAGCATTTCGATGGTGGTCTCGTGGGTGGCCCGATCACCATGAGAGAAATTGACGCGCGCGGCATTCATCCCGGCCTGGATGAGGGCCCGAATCCTCTCCGAGCTGTTGGTAGCCGGCCCGATGGTACAGACGATCTTCGTCCGTGGCATGACATGCACCTCTCGCTAGCTAGAACTCGCCCCGCAGCAAGCTGCGGGGCTCTGGCTGTGGACCTGTTCAATCCTCCTACTGGGGGCGAATCCCCTCACGCGATAGGCTCGAGGCGCGGCAGCCCGGCCTAACGCAGCTTCGTGAAAGCCCGCATCCCGGCGTAGTCGGCATCGGCGCCCAGCTCCTGCTCGATGCGCAGCAGCTGATTGTACTTGGCCACCCGCTCCGAGCGACAGGGAGCTCCGGTCTTGATCTGGCCCGTGTTCAAGGCGACAGCTAGATCGGCGATGGTCGCATCCTCTGTCTCACCGGAACGGTGCGATACGACCACCGTCCAGCCGGATCTCTGCGCCAGGTCCACAGCAGCGATGGCTTCGCTAAGTGAACCGATTTGGTTGACCTTGCAGAGGAGCGAGTTGCAGGCCCCAAGGTCGATAGCCTTCTGCACACGCTCGGTGTTTGTCACGAGCAGGTCGTCGCCCACGATCTGTATCCTGTCGCCCAGACGCTCCATCATCAGGACCCAGCTATCCCAATCATCTTCGTCGAGCCCATCCTCGATGCTAATGATGGGATACTTCTCCACCCAATCGGCGTAGAAGTCGACCATTTCCGCGCCGCTGAGATCACGCCCCTCTTTCTTCAGAACGTACTTACCATCCTCAAAGAACTCACTCGCGGCAGGATCCAGAGCGATACTGATGTCCTCGCCGGACCTGTACCCCGCTTTGACAACTGCCTCAAGGATGACCTCGATGGCCTCTTCGTTGGCCCTTAGGCTGGGCGCAAAGCCTCCCTCGTCGCCCACCCCCGTCGATTTGCCTCGTGCTTTGAGCACGGCCTTCAGAGCATGGTAGACCTCGCTACCCCA
>CAYOBT010000552.1:0-2081 GCA_964402205.1 uncultured Anaerolineales bacterium | reverse complement strand
AGGACGTGGCGAGCGTCCAGCCCGGGATCACTGGGAAGCCATCGCGCGCCCTCGTTGCCAAAGATCATCGTTGGTACTGTGTTCGGAGTGACCTCCGCCCAGTCCGGCAGCCCTTGATGGTTCGGGTTACCGGTCCGAGCAAACTGCATCCAAGCGCGGCTGATCTGATCCTCCAGCCGCTGTCCCTGCGGATCGCCTCCCGTCAGGTTGGGGCAGAGCTCCAGGTTGCGGAACACGAACGCGATCTCGGCCGAATGGAAAGCCCCGGGGCGACCATCCAGCATGGGCGTCCGGTAGTCGAACAGGTAGAGATAGGCAGGCGCGGCAGCCTGTGCAGCCTTCCTCGTTGCCTGGTCCACAGCCTGCTGGCGGACCGAGGCGGTCGAGATGAGCGAGAGCACGTCAAAGGGCTGCGCATGAGGATAGGCATCCGCAAAGGCCTGCAAGATCGCCTGAGCGCGATCGCCATAGCGCGAGACCAACTGCTGCTCCAGCTCTGCCCGGGTTAGGTCATAGGCGCCCGGATTGTCCACTCCGTTGACGAATTCGTTCTGGTTCGTACCGACCAGCAGAGGTACGTCGGCGGAAACCAAAGGCGCCGCCGGATCGAACGGGTGGCTCGGCAGGACGTGTCCGTCGACAGTCGGCATCCAGCCCATCCGTCGGAGCATGCCATCGAACGATTTGGGGGCAGGCATTGCCTCGGCGTAACGCCCAAGCGCCCGTGCTCCGGCCATCAGCACTTGCTGCACCGGTAGTTCGTGGAGGGCGTCAAGGTTCCCGGGCCTGATCTCGAGGGCTTCTAGCGTCAGCCGCGCCAGCTCGCCGGTGTCCTCCGGCTCGCCCATGCGCAGCATGGACCCGCTCTGGATGGCAGCCCGATGGAAAAGCCCCCTGGCTGCGGGCATGGCCATCAGGGCGGACACCTTGCCTCCGCCGCCCGACTGCCCAAAGATCATCACCCGCTCGGGATCGCCTCCAAACCGCTCGATGTTGTCGCGCACCCATTCGAGGGCGGCCACGATATCGAGCATGCCCACGTTCCCAGAAGCCGCGTAACGCTCTCCGCCCAACGCTGCCAGGTTCAGGTAGCCCAGCACGCCCAAACGGTGGTTGATGGTCACTACCACTACATCGCCATTGCGAGACAGGGACTCGCCGTCATAGGAGCGCAGATCCTGCGATGAGCCAGCAAAGAAACCGCCCCCGTGCAGCCAGACCATCACCGGCCGTCGGCCGTTCTCGTTGATCCCGGGCGTCCAGACGTTCAAGCGCAGACACCCTTCGTTGGAAGGGTGTCTGCCCGTCCGATACAGCAAGAAGCGGTCCTCGTCCATAAAGGTGCCATTGTCGCCTTTGGAGGCCTCTCTCGCCCCATCGAACGAGCCCTGGGGGCAAACGTATCCAAAGCTCAGGCAGCTCCGCACACCTGCCCACGGCTCGGGCTTGCGAGGCGGCATGAAGCGGTTCTCGCCCCCCGTAGGAGCGCCGTACGGTATGCCCTTGAAGGCGTAGATCCCCTGGCGGTCGCACCCGCGGACCGTACCAGCCGACGTTTCGACAACCGCGGTCGTGCTAGACGCCATCACCCTATGGCCGCGATAGGCATTTGATCAAGCGTCATGGTTCCTCCTCACTAGGTGTCTGCATGCGTGACGTCCACTCGTGCATCGCCCGCTTGCCCAGGGCACCTAAGCGGCATGCTACGCTTCCTGTCTGTTGGATGCACGCCGCTACACAACGAAGAATCGTCAGTGTGCCATCGGCGTCGGCAGCGTCGTTGCTACGGTCCATCATACGCGCCAACCTTTTCCCTGGATAGTCCGTGAAGTCAGGACCGCCGAACGCGGCGATGGGGACTCGATTCGCATGCCCTTGACGCCATCCGCTCACTCGTCGACACTCTAGGGGGTTTCCTTCGCGGCGCCTGCCAGCGCGGGGATGTACTCCTCGACCTGGCGCGACACGTCGCCAAGCTTGCCATTGCGAAGACATGCACCGTCTCATCAAGGTACGGCTTGGCAAGCGCAACGCATCGGTCTGCGAGCCAGCGAGGCTCTGATTGCCCAGGGCAAGCCTCA
>CAYOBT010000551.1:0-2083 GCA_964402205.1 uncultured Anaerolineales bacterium | reverse complement strand
AAGAGCGCCTGCACTATACCAACATTCGTCTAGAACAGGCTCGCGTCGGCGCCGAGGAGGCCTACCGCACCAAACAGCATTTTGTGGCCAACGTGAGCCATGAGCTGCGCACGCCACTCAGCCTCATTTCGGGCTTTGCCGAGATGATGGCCCTGTCCCCCGAGAGCTACGGCGGCATCCCGCTGCCCGCCCCCTATCGCGAGGACATGCTCGAGATCTACCGCAGCAGCAAGCACCTCCTTGGTCTCGTAGAAGACGTCCTTGCGCTCGCACAACTTGAAGAGGGACACATGGTTGTTCAGCGGCGATGGGTGGACCTTACCCTCGTCGTCTCAGAGGCTGCCGAGACCATGCGCCCCCTCATCGAGGCCAAAGGCGTCCAGCTACACGTCGCAATCCCCTCCCAGATCCCAGAGGTGTATGCGGATGCGGGACGCCTGCGGCAAGTGTTGCTCAACCTGCTAAACAACGCGTACCGCTTCACAGACGTTGGCACCATTCGCGTAGAGGTCAGCTTGGCAAGCCAGCAAGTGCGCGTCGCCGTGGCAGACACCGGCGCGGGCATTGCCGAGGAGGACATCCCTCGCGTCTTTGACGAGTTCCACTCGCTCTCCAAGGCGAGCACCGTCCGACGAGGTGGGCTGGGCCTGGGCTTGGCCATCAGTAGACGCCTGATTCGAGCGCACGGCGGCGATATCGAACTCAAGAGCGTTGAGGGAGAAGGTAGCGTCTTTGCGGTGTCGCTGCCCCTGGTCGCACAGGCTGTGGATGCACGCCCGCGCCTCGTGCGCACCTCGCGCCCTGCTGTCACCGATAGCACTGTCCCCGTGTTGCTCATCGTTGGCGGCGATCAGGATGACCAGTCGGCAGGGAGAGGCATCGAGGACTATCGGGTCGTCTTTAGCACACCTGATGAGGCGCTGGAGGCGATGGAGCAGTATCTGCCTGTTGCAGTTTGGATCCGTGAGAGCCAGGAGACCGTTACCACTGACGAACAGCTCACTCGCATCTTGGCCGCGGCCAAGGCAGTGCCCGTCATCGTCTGCCCTTTGCCGAGCCGTCAACGAGTCGCCAGTGCGCTGGGCGCAGAACGCCTGATGCGCAAGCCATTCTCTCGCCCGCAAGTGCTGGAAGCGCTATCCGAGATGCGTCAGGACGGTCCGATACGGTCGGCCCTTGTTGTGGATGATGACGTGCGCGTGCTCCGGATGATGCGACGCATTCTGACTTCCGATGATGAGCCCATCCAGCTACACGAAGCCAGTGGGGGGCGCGAGGGATTGCGCATGCTCCGATCTGTGAAACCGGACGTTCTGTTCGTCGACTTGGCCATGCCGGGTACCGACGGATACGAGGTGCTACGGCAGGCTAGCGAAGACCACACGTTGGCCCAGATACGCACCGTGTTGATGACAGGCGTCGACGTCGGGGGTCAGGACGCGCTGGTGCACCATCTCTCGGTGCACGGTGGCGAAGGTTTCTCCACCCCCAGAGTGGTGCGCGGCGCCCAACATCTGCTCCGTGAGCTGGTTCGCTAGTCGCGACTGGTGAGCTCGCCCAACGTCGCTAGGAGGGCATCCTGCGTCACCGGCTTGGTGAGGTAGGCGTCAGCGCCCAGCGAACGTGCCAGAGCCGCCTGCTCCAGCACCGAACACACAATGACCGGGATCTCTTGCAGAGGCGCAGTCGAGCGCATCTGCCGCAAGAGCTCCCAACCGTCACGACCGGACATCATCACATCCAGAATGACGACATCGGGCTGCTCTGCCTCGATCATAGCGAGCGCCTGGTCGCCATCAAAGGCGCTGGCCATGGCATAGGGATACCCCACCAGGTAGCGGCGCACCAGCTGATGGATGCTGCGGTTATCGTCGATCAGCAAGACCCGTGTGAGGGGCGCCGCCGGCAGCCGCAAGGAATAGACGATGTCGTCTTCCGAAGACGTGACCTGGCAACTTGCCCGCAACGCCTCCAGGATTGTCTCTTTGATGGGGCCACAATCGCCTGGTGCCTGGCAGCCACTCGGGGCCACGACGGCGACACGGACCGTGATCTGCCGTTCACCAAGTGGCTGCACGGAGGT
>CAYOBT010000550.1:0-2085 GCA_964402205.1 uncultured Anaerolineales bacterium | reverse complement strand
GCGCCCTCGCCCGACGAGCTCGCCCAGCGCGTGGAAGAGCTGGCCACGCAACTGGCCCGCGCCGAGGGAGCCGAGCTTGCCCGCTTGGAGCACGCCTATGCCCAGGCCGTAGACGCTCTGGCGCGCGCCGACGAGCTGCTCCCTGAGCACCGGCTTGAGCGCGTTCTGGCGGGTCTCGACCTCGATCATCTCGATCCCGATGCGCCGATTGCGCCCTTGAGCGGGGGCGAGCAGACACGCCTGGGCTTGGCGAGGTTGCTCCTCCAGCGCCCCGACATCCTCTTGCTGGACGAGCCTACGAACCACCTGGATATCGACGGACTGGAGTGGTTGGAGGGCTACCTGAAGGTCCATCATGGCGCGGTGCTCGTGGTGTCGCACGACCGCATGTTCCTGGATCGCACGGTGACGCGCATCCTCGAGATGGACCCCATGGCGCACGCTGTGCGCGACTATGCAGGAGATTATACAGAGTATACTGAGGCGAAGGAGCGCGAGTGGGCCTCTCGGGAGCAGGCCTATCGCGAGCAACAGGAGCGGATCGCTCGGCTGGAGAGCGCCGTGCGCGGGTTGGAGGGGCAGGCGCGCAAGGTGGAGCACGAGACCATCCACTACCACTATCGCAAGATCGCGAAAAAGGTGGCGCGCCAGGCGGTGGTTCGCCGCAAGCGCATCGAGCGGATGCTCTCGGACGAGGAGCGCGTGGAAAAGCCACGCCAGGCGTGGCAGATGAAGCTAGAGTTCGTCGAGACGCCTCACTGCGGTCAGGAGGTCGTGTGGCTGGACGGCATCGCCAAGGGCTATGGCGAGCGCATGCTGTTCGCAGACGTCCAGATGCTGCTGCGCCGTGGGGAGCGCGTCGCGCTGGTGGGCCCCAACGGCTCTGGCAAGACGACGCTCCTCCGACTCATCACCGGTGAGGAGGAGCCGACCACGGGCACGGTGACGCTGGGGACCGGCGTGAACTGGGGCTATCTCGCCCAGGGACACGATACGCTGGAGCCCAGCCTCACGCCGTATGAGACGGTTCGCCTCGCCGCGCCCCTCGACGAGACCGACGCGCGCCGCTTTCTGCACCTGTTCCTCTTTGCGGGGGACGAGGTGTTTCAGCGCATCGACAATCTGAGCAGCGGCGAGCGCGCCCGCTTGGCGTTGGGGACGTTGGTGCTGGGAGGCTGCAACCTGCTGCTTCTGGACGAGCCCACCAACCATTTGGACATCCCCTCGCGGGAGCGCTTTGAGGAGGCCCTCAGCAACTATGAGGGCACGGTGCTGGCGGTCAGCCACGACCGCGCGTTCATCGCCAAGCAGGCGACATCGCTGTGGGCCATCGAGGATGGCGCCATCCACGTCTATCAGGATCTGGACCACTGGCGGAGCGCCACCGCACGCTCCTAGTGGGGCGGTCCGCTATCGTGAGCTCGCTTGCCTCACAAGCTGCTGCTAGAAGGGCGGCGTGCTGTAGAGCGTCTTGCCGCCGACGCGGATCTCCACATCGACGCGATACGGCCAGATGGCGCGCGTATCGACCTCGAGCCCCAACCCAGGCGCATCGGGCAGGTGGACCATGCCGTCTTCATCGCGCACGAGGCCGCGTGACGTGATGGACCGGGCCATGATTGAGCTCTCGACGGGGAACTCGCACAGCTCCCAGGCTTGGTAGCCTGCATAGGGCTGCAACGACGCGCTCAGCGCAAGCTGCGAGGTAAAGGTGTGGTTGACGTACTGGACGTCACGGGCGTCGGCATAGGCGGCCACCTCGCGCGCTGACGTGATGCCGCCCACGCGCCCTGCGTCGATCTGGACATATCCGATCTCTGCGTGGTCGATCATGTGCATGGCCATATAGGGTGTGTGGCTTCCCTCGCCGCCAGCGAGCTTGACGGAGCCCGAAAGCGCCGCCAGCTTGGCATAGGCCGCGGCGGCTCCAGAGACAAAGGGCTCCTCGATCCACGTGGCACTGGCTTGGCGTAGGGCAGGCAGTCGCTCCGCCGCTTTCGCCACGTCATCCACCCAGACGGTGCCTGCGTCCACGAGCAGGATGCCCTCGGGCCCCAGGCCCTCACGGGCGGCCGCGACCTGGTC
>CAYOBT010000549.1:0-2092 GCA_964402205.1 uncultured Anaerolineales bacterium | reverse complement strand
GCCGCTCTTTTGGACGGCATCCTCTACGCGATCGGTGATGTTCACGAACCCGACGCGTTCGGGTAGGTTGAACCAGAGCTCCTCACGATAGTGTTTCATCCAACGCCTCCAATCGCTACTAACTTTCACCCTCAAGAAAGCGACATGCATCTTCCGACAGTCGCCAACCGGCAGCGGCACAGCTCGCTTCGATCTGCTGCTCGGTACGCGGTCCCACAATGGGCACGACGTGGAAAGGCTGGCTCAGAAGGTAGGCCAGATTCACCTCGTTGGCCGTTCGACCATGCTTGGCTGCCAGCTGCTGCGCCCGCTCCAAACGCGCGAAGTTCGGCTCACTGTAGTAGGTCCGCACGACGCCCTGGTTGGCTACGCTAGCCGGGTCGTCGGTAGCCGCATACTTGCCCGAGAAGAACCCTCCCGCCTGGGACGAGTAGGCCACCACCGGGATGCCGCTGCGCTGATGAAAGGCGTGCGTTGCGTCGTCCATGTAGAGCATCCCCGCATAGCCGGCAGCCCCGGCCTTTGCGCGCGCCAGGCTGTAACCAATCTGGCTCGCGCAGAGCGAGGGCTTCCCATGCTGCCGGGACCAAGCGGCAGCCTCTTCCTGACGCTGCGGCGTCCAGTTGGAGCAGCCGATAGCACGCACCAATCCACCACCGACATGCTGGCTCAAGGCGTCCATGATCTCGCCGACAGGAACGGAAGGATCATCCCGATGAAGCCAGTAGAGATCGACATAGTCGGTCCCCAGGCGGTCGAGGCTCTCATGCAGATCGCTAGCGATATCGTCCGGCGCCAACCGGCTGACATCCATGGAGCGCAGGTCTGGATGTCCCCCCTTGGTGCCAATGACCACATCCTCGCGACAGCCACGCGCTGCCACCCAGCTGCCGATGGTACGTTCGCTAGCACCAGCGCCCTCGGGCAACCAGGCTGCATAGACGTGCGCTGTGTCCAGAAAGCTGCCCCCGGCCTCCGCGTAGCGGTCCATGATGGCCCAAGCCGCATCCTGAGAAACGGCCGTCCCAAAGCCCCCCGTCCCGAGACACAACTCGGAGACTACTGGCCCCTCGGTCCCAAGCTGTTGTCTCTCCATCATCGTGTCCTAGCCTCCCATGGAAGACGAGAGGGGCTTGATGCAAGCCCCTCTCGTGCGTTCTCGCTGACGACGCCAGGCCAGCTATTCCAGACCCCACTTTTGTAGGTTCTGATAGCTGATAGCCAAGGAGTCAAAGGGATCGCGGTCATAGCACAGGTCCTGCTCCACAAGGTACCAACGGACCCCGGCGCGCTTGGCAGCTGGCAGGATGGCATCCCAGTTGAGATTGCCCTCACCAACCTCTGCAAAGCGCGTCTCTCGCTCCGGCGTGATGGCCATGTCCTTGAGATGCAGCAGCGGCTCGCGGCCGGCATAGCGCGCAACATAGTAGGCAGGGTCACCGCCGCCCGCCTGTACCCAGTACACGTCTAGCTCTGCCTTGAGGTACTGTGGCTCGATGTCATCATACAGGCGCTCGATCCAAGGCTTGCCGTCATAGGAGGCGAACTCATGATTGTGGTTGTGATAGGAAAAGTCCATCCCCGCCTCGGCCAAGCGCTCCGCAATCGGCACCAGCTCCTCTTTGAAGCGCTCGAGCCCCTCCAGGCTGTAGTAGTCCTTTGGCAGACCACCGATGGCCGGATGATCGCAGCCCCAAAGCTGATGCTCCTCGATAACGGCATCAAGATCATTGAGAAAGCGATCCCAGCCCGTGTGCGTGGAAGCAACGATCAGGCCGGCCGACTCGACTGCCTTGGCCACGTCCTTTGGATCCGCCGGCCCAAATCCCGAAAGCTGCACGGCCTTGTACCCGATCTCGGCCACGCGATCCAGGCTTCTCTTGATCCCATCGAGCGACTTGGTGAACTCGCGCACCGTGTACATCTGCGCGCCAACGACTGACTTGCCCATTGGGGCCTTCCTTTCCTCTGCGTACGTTCGCGTCACACCCTCTTGTAGCCTCTGGAGGAGGCGATGTCAAGACATCTACGCGAGGGGGGACTCTGTGGCCCCATCGTCCACCACGCGTCCGTCCATCATCGAAACGACACG
>CAYOBT010000548.1:0-2095 GCA_964402205.1 uncultured Anaerolineales bacterium | reverse complement strand
CGAGTATGCGAGGAAACTAGGCATCCACCTTGTTTAGAGGAGGCTCGTCTCTATACAGGAATTGGCGTGATGTGCCATCACACCTGGGGTTCACGCTCGCAGCCTTACATGATACCACACTCCGGCAGCGTGTCAAATTCGCTACCACCATGCCATGGCCCCGGTCGTGCAACGTTGGGGAGCATCGTCTCTAGCCCTCGTCCGGGGTCCCGCGCTCCAGGAGATCGTCGACCTCGCGCTTGAGCGTTTCTAGATCGGCGAAAGAGCGGTAGACCGAGGCGAACCGCACGTAGGCCACCTCGTCCAGCGCCTTGAGCCGGCTCATCACCATTTCGCCGATGCTCGCGCTGCTCACCTCGGCCTGCCCCAAGCTGTACAGGTGATTCTCGATATCTTCCACAAGCTGCTCAACCTGATGGGAGCCTACCGGGCGCTTGGCACACGCCTTCCAGATCCCCTCGAAGAGCTTCTGCCTGTCAAAGTTCTCCCGGCGGCCGTCGCGCTTGACAACCAGCAGTGTGACACGCGCTACCTGCTCGTAGGTCGTGTAGCGTTGCTCACACTCTTGGCACTCGCGCCGCCTGCGTATGGCATCGCCCACTTCGCGCGTGTCGATCACGCGCGAGTCAGTCGCTCCACAAAATGGGCACTTCATCGACCCGGCTTGTCTCCGCTGCGCAACCCCTGCATCAAAAAGTCCGAGATGCCAGACGAACGATCGTCGCTCTCGCCTCGCTTCTCTGGTGCGGGTCGATCGCCTTTGGTCACCCGGCGTTCCGTCAGCGTGGGTATGTCAAAGGTCGCCCAAGTCGGCCTTTCAGGATCGGCATCATCCTCGGGCTGCACCTGAGGGTCCCAAGCAGCGCCCTCCGGACCTTGGCCGTCGCCATCGAAACCCGCCGCGATGAGCCGAATCTGCATTTCATCCTCAAGGCGTTCATCAACGCCGCCTCCCCAGATGATGCTAGCATCGCCATCAGCCAAGTCGCTGATAATGTCCGCTGCAGCCTGCAGTTCATAGAGCGACATGCTCGGATCGCCGCGCACCTCAAGGAGCACCGATTTGGCCCCACGGATGTCGCGATCCAGCAAGCTAGAGTAGACAGCCTGTTCGGCGGCATCACGGGCCCGCTCTGGGCCACGGCCAACGCCAATGGAGAGAAGAGCGCTCCCAGCACCCGAAAGCGTTTCGCGCACATCGTTAAAGTCCACGTTGATGTCAGCCGTATAGTCGATGATGCCGACAATGCCGCCTACACCTTGCCGCAGCATCTCATCGGCCAGCACGAACGCCTTCAAGAGAGGAATATCCTCATCCACGATGGCCAGCAACCGGTCGTTTGGAATGGAGATGAGCGCGTCGACATGGTCCTTGAGGGCCTTGATTCCGTGCGAGGCCAGCCCCTTGCGCCGCTGCCCCTCCCAACTGAACGGCATGGTCACATTTCCGACGGTCAACGCCCCGACCGACTGGGCAGCCTCGGCCACAAGCGGCGACGCGCCTGTGCCGGAACCGCCGCCCATCCCGGCCACCACGAACACCATGTCGGCTCCCTGCAAGAGCTCGGTGATCTCCTCGATCGATTCCTCTGCAGCAGCTTGCCCGATCTCCGGCCTGCCCCCGCTCCCCTTGCCGCCGGTCGTCATCGGTCCCAGTTGCAGCCTCACAGGTGCCTGTGACTTGGCTAGGGCTCGCACATCGGTATTCATGGCGATGTACTCGACCCCCTGAACTCCGTTCGCGATCATGCGGTCCACCGCGTTACACCCGCCTCCCCCGACGCCTACAACTTTGATCTGGGCCGCGCCGTTCAAACCATAGTCATCTTCCATCTGATCCCCCCTGTGTCATCCTCGTGGCGCCAACTGTGCCATAAAAGTCTTTGCCGCTGACCAGACGCGCTCATACCATGTCCCAGTCGATTCCTCCGGCCCTCCGACGCCAGAGGCCTGCGTCTTGTCTCGTCCCCAGTGAAGCAATCCCACCGCTGCGGCATAGGCGGGATCGCTGATGGTCTCGGCCAGCCCTTGCAGCCGCAACGGCGCGCCGATGCGCGTCAGGCGTTGCAGCGCGCTGACGCGGCGCTGGCGTCGC
>CAYOBT010000547.1:0-2101 GCA_964402205.1 uncultured Anaerolineales bacterium | reverse complement strand
TGCATATCCACCAAGGCCGCATGCTCATCGGCACGACGCTGTACAACTCGGGCTGGTTCGTGCAGCAGATCGTCAAGCCCGCCAAGACCGACGGCGCGGTCGAGGTTATCGAAGAGCGGGGTGGCGAGATCGAGGTCACGCGCAACGAGCGGCTGTCCATCGACCTCATTCAGTTCGACTCTGTGGTCAATCCGGCGTTCTCCTCGGAGGAATTCGAGCGCGCCAGGGCCACAATGGCCGCAGACGATTTCGCCATGTTCTACCGGGGCCGCGTCGGACGGCCTCGCACGATCATCTATGATTGCTACAACGAGGCGGTGCACAAGGTGCCGTCGTTCGAGCCACCACGCGAGTGGGTGCGTGTGGTGGGCATAGATCCGCTGGGCGCATACGTGGCCGCCGTATTCCTGGCCTGGGACCCAGTGCGCAAGCAGCTCCACGCCTATCAGGAGTACTATGAGCCGTTTGGCCTCACGACGCGCAAGCACGCCTCGAACATCCGCGACCAGCTTGGGCCAGTGGTTGTGGCCGCTATTGTGTGTGGTCAACCTGCGGAGCGCCAGGCGCGCGTTGACTTTCAGAGCGCCGGCCTGCCGGTGATCGCCCCACCATTCGCCGATGTGTGGGTTGGCATCGGGAGAGTATACGGGATGCTCAAGCGGATGGAGCTGGTGATCCACGCGCGGTGCGAGCATCTGTTAGACGAGCTGGGCAGATACCAGCGCAAGAAAGACGCCAACGGTGAACCCACGGATCGGATTGAGCGCAAGGACGACTATCACATGTGTCTGGCGCCGGACACTTTGGTCACGACTGCTAGAGGGCAGGTGCCTATCGAGCATGTTAGGGTAGGCGACTTGACATTGACTCAGAAGGGCTGGCGACGTGTCTTGTCCAGCGCTCAGACTGGCGAAAACGAATTGCTATGGCAGGCTACATTCTCGGATGGGCGGACGCTTACGGGCACAGCAGATCATCCGCTCATCATGCCGGACGGCCAGCGTATCCCATTGCATGCCTTGCGATATGATGATATAATCATATCGGAGGAATCATGCAGAGAGAAACTGTCACAGTCGACGGGATCGCGTTCCATCGCTACCCAGAATCCGATCGCCGAAACGACAGAGTCTACTTTAAGGGCTGCGTGGACGGGCATGTGGAATATCTGCACCGCTATCTGTGGGCGCGCGAATACGGCCCTATCCCAGATGGTTGCCACATTCACCACGCAGACGGCGATTCTCTCAATAACGCTCTCGATAATCTGGCATGCGTTGAAGGGCCTGCTCATAGAGCAGAGCATAGTCGAGAATGGCATGCCGCACACCCGGAAGAGTCGGCAGATCATTGGCAGCGCGCTATCGACGCTGCGCCCGCTTGGCATAGTAGCCCTGAAGGCCGCGCGTGGCATAGCCGTAATGGCAAGCGCTCTTGGGCGAACCGCAAGCCTATCAGTTACGTCTGCGAGCAGTGCGGCGTGGCGTTCAGATCTCTCAAACGCGGCGGCGTTCGCTTCTGCTCCAATGCCTGCAAGTCCGCATGGCGGCGAGACTCAGGGATTGACGACGTGGAGCGCGTCTGTATCCAATGCGGCAAGACGTTCAGAGTCAACAAGTATACCAAGACGCGAGTCTGCTCCCGTTCGTGTAGTCAGCGTGCGAAGCCTCGGGGTTTCGTCAAGAGTCTACAATCTGACGATTGAGGACGAACACGAGTTCTTCGCTAACGGCATCCTCGTAGCTAACTGCGACTGCCTGCGTTACGCCGGCGCTTGGCTGACAGAGCCGACAGAGGAGCGGGGTGAGCTGGTTTATCAGCCCGCTGTAATATCCCGTCATTACTGAGCGTTATTGACGCTTTAGGGGGACACATGCTAGACAGGGCCGACTTGCCAAGGTGGACGCCGGGTGATGGCAAGGGAACGAGCTGTCGCAAGTGCGGCAATTCGTCGTCCTACATCTCCAACGACTTGGAGCTCAGGTTTCAGATAGAGCATCTGCGCACGGCCACGGAGCGGCCAGACGCTGGGCCTGTCGTCGCGAGCGACGTTCTGCGGATCACCTGTCTGCGCTGTGGCTATGACAGGCTTGTGCGGCCA
>CAYOBT010000546.1:0-2102 GCA_964402205.1 uncultured Anaerolineales bacterium | reverse complement strand
TTGGGCGCGGGCCCGGCCAAAAGCGCGGCTACCCCGGCCACGAGGAGATCGAGCTGGGCCTGGTCAAGCTCTATCGTGCCACTGGCGAGGAGCGCTACCTGGACCTTGCGCGCTACTTTGTGGAAGAGCGCGGGGCGGAGCCCCACTATTTCGACATCGAGGCGCACGAGCGCGGCGACGAGCAGAATGCCTGGTACGGGCGCAACCACGCCTATAACCAGAGCCATGTGCCGCTGGCGGAGCAGCGCGCCGCCGAGGGCCACGCCGTCCGCGCCATGTACCTCTACGCCGGCGCGACCGACGTCGCCATGGAGACGGCGGATCAGGAGGCGCTCTGGACGGCGCTAGAAGCCCTCTGGCACAATGTCACCGAGCGGCGGATGTATGTCACGGGCGGCGTCGGGTCGGCGCATCACGGCGAGCGGTTCACCTTTGACTATCATCTGCCCAACGAGACCGCCTATGCCGAGACTTGCGCGTCCATTGGGCTGGTCTTCTGGGCGCAGCGGATGCTCCAGGCCCACGCCGATGGCGCCTATGCCGACGTGATGGAGCGCGCGCTCTACAACGGTGTGCTTTCGGGCGTCTCGCTGGACGGGCAGCAGTTCTTCTATGTGAACCCTTTGGAGGTCACACCCGCGACGATCCACGGCAGCCAAACCATGCCCAGCACCAAGGTCGAGCGCCAAGACTGGTTCGGCTGCGCATGCTGTCCCCCGAACCTGGCGCGCCTGATGGCGTCGCTGGGCGGGTACGCCTACTCGGAACGCGACGACGAGGTGTGGGTGCATCTCTACACGTCGGGGTCCGTGGCGGGGCTGCTCGGAGGGCGAGTGACGATTCGGCAAGACACCCGCTACCCCTGGGACGAGGAGATCGCCCTGCAGGTGTCCTGCGACGAGGCAACGCGCTTTACCCTAGCGCTGCGCATTCCTGGCTGGTGCCGAGGCGCACGCCTGGCCGTCAATGGCAAGCCGGTGCCGGTCGCGGACCTGCTCGAGGCTGGCTACGCCAAGCTAAGCCGCACCTGGCACGACGGCGACCAGGTCACGCTGACGCTGCCCATGCCCGTGGAGCGCGTCTATGCCCATCCCGCGGTCTGGGAGAACGCCGGTCGGGCGGCGTTGCAGCGCGGGCCACTGGTCTATTGCCTGGAAGAAGTCGACAACGGCGACACCCTGGCGTCCATTGTGCTGCCGCGCGACGCTGCCTTGGAGGCCCGCTGGTCGCCCGATGTGACAGGTGGGGTGATGACCGTGCACGCGCAGGGGCTGCGACGGGCGCTGGCGGGACGGGGAAGGGCGCTCTATGCGCGGCAGCCGGGCGGCTGGGTGCCATGCTCGCTCACGGCGGTTCCCTACTATGCCTGGGCCAACCGCGAGCCCGGCGAGATGATGGTCTGGATCCACGAGTGCTAGGAGACAGGAGAGAGGGCAAGGCGTGCCGTGCCCCTACCAGTCACAAGCTAGAGATAGCATGACTGCGGTGTGACAGAAGCACAGGCAGATGGCTCACCGTCAGAAACGACCGAGGCCACACCCAGACGAGTGTGGCCTCGCTACTATGGTGGAGATGGCGGGAATCGAACCCGCGTCCAAAGAGATCGACCAGAAGCCTCTACGAGCGTAGCCGGCCTTTTGTAGTTTCGTGGGGCCCGACCCGACCGACGGGGTTGGCATCCACTAAGCCGATGGTCTTACGCCCGCGCTATCGGCGTCGCCGGACGGCAGCCCGAGATTTTCGTCGCCCGTGTCGCCCGCCCTCGGACGCGGCTGGCGGACGGACGTGACCGGTTTAGTCGGTCAGTGGCAATGCGTTGGCTCGCCCTTAGGCGGCCATGGCATATGCCGGTGCAAAAGTGTCATTGGCACTTTTGGTGTTTGCCCCTGATTAGCGAGGTTGAGGCACCTCGGCTCGCAGCCGCTGACCAGCCCTCCCTGTCGAAACCTGTCATCCCCAATGCTGCCTATAGTATAGCAGGGCGGGGCGGGGGAGGCAAGTGAAGGGGAGGCTAGTCACCGCAGACCCGGATGAACTCGTTCCAGGAGCGAGCCCAGGCGGCGTCCCGCTGCCGAAGTAGGTCGTTCGCCTCCAGACGGTAG
>CAYOBT010000545.1:0-2102 GCA_964402205.1 uncultured Anaerolineales bacterium | reverse complement strand
TAGAGGAGAGCTAACTAGTTATGAAGACCTTGCGTTTTGTTGCAGTATACGCCAAGAGCTATACAAAGGCTCTGGGACTGACCATCATCGCCATGGTCGCCCTCGTTGGGGTCGATCTGGCCGGGCCGTGGGTGGTCCGTGAGCTGGTTGCCCTGGTAAGCGCCACCCCGCCGGATCCGCAGAGGTTAAACGATATCACGCGGCTAGCCCTCATGCTGCTCGGGCTCTACCTGGCACAGGGCGGGCTCCGATTCCTTCGTAGCTACATGGCCCACATCGCCGGTTGGGGCGTGGTCGCCGACGCGCGTCGCGACATCTATCAGCACCTGCAGAGGCTCTCTCTACGCTTCTACGAGGATCAGCAGACAGGCCAGCTCATGTCTCGCATGGTGAACGACTCGGACTATTTCGAGCGTCTCATCGCCCACGCCATTCCCGACACCGCTGTCAACGTCCTGATGCTCGCGGGCGTCGCGATTGTCTTGGGAAGCTTGAACTGGCGACTTCTGCTGCTGACACTGATCCCTATTCCGTTCATCGTGCTAGGCATGCAAGGCTTTGCCAAGTATGTACGACCCGCCTTTCGCCAGCGTCAGAAAGAGCTGGCAGAGCTGAACGCCATCATCAACGACAACCTTTCGGGCATCCGCGAAATCAAGGCATTCACGCGTGAGGAGATCGAGTCCTGCCGCGTGGGCTCGCGCATCGAGGCGTACAAGAACTCGCTGCTGCGAGCCCTGCGCCTGATGGCCACCTTTGGCCCGTTTGTGGGATTCTGGTCGTCCCTGGGCACCGTCATTGTGGCCTACTTTGGTGGACGCCTGGCATTCGGTGGCGCGCTCGCCGTCGAGGACTTGGTAGCGTTCTTCCTGTACCTCAACCTGTTCTACCAGCCTGTCCGTGCCCTCACGGGGGCGTGGGAGGCTATCCAGGAAGCCATGGCCGGTGCCGAACGCGTCGCCGAGCTCCTGGAAGAGACGCCTGACGTGCAGGATCGTCCCGATGCCAAGGCACTTACCGGCCGTGCCGATGGCCACATTCACTTCCACAACGTCGGCTTCCAATACGAGCGAGGCGAAAAGGTTCTGGAGAACATCAACCTCGACATCCCTGCCAACTCGGTGACCGCCCTCGTAGGCCCCACGGGCGTTGGCAAGTCCACCCTCGCCAGCCTGATCCCGCGGTTCTACGACGTGACCGAGGGAACCATCACGCTGGACGGCCATGATCTCCGCGAGCTTGATACGCAAAGCCTACGCGAGCAGGTGGCCATAGTGCTGCAGGACGTGTTCCTGTTCCACGGCACCGTCCGCGAGAACATCTTGTTCGGACGCGCCGACGCCAGCGAAGACGCGGTAATCGATGCGGCCAAGATCGCTAACGCGCACGATTTCATCACCGATCTCTCTGACGGCTATGACACGCTCATCGGCGAGCGGGGCGTCAAGCTCTCGGGCGGCCAGAAGCAGCGACTCTCGATCGCACGCGCGATCCTGAAGGATGCCCCCATCCTCGTCCTGGACGAGGCCACCTCATCGGTCGATACCGAGACCGAGCTCCTCATCCAGCAAGCGCTAGAGCGTCTGATGGAGGGGCGCACGACCATCATCATCGCCCACCGCCTCTCCACCATCCGCAACGCCGACATGATCGTCGTGCTGAAAGGCAAAGGCATCGTGGAGGTGGGCACCCATGAGGAACTCATGGCCGAGGATGGCCTCTACCGCCACCTGAACCAGATTCAGTCGGTGCCGGCCATCGCCGTAGCAGGCCGCAGATAGGAAACAAGCGGATGGCGCCTAACAGCCATCGAATCCGTACAGCAACGGTGGGGGATCTGGACGCCATGTGCGCGCTCTTTGCCCAAGGCGATGCGCTGCACAGGGCCCAGATCCCCCACATCTTTCGCGAGCATCCCGGGCCGGCGCGCTCGCCGGCCTATCTGCAGAGCCTACTCCAACGGGGTGACGTCGCCGTCTGGGTGGCAGAACGTAACGGCGAGGTCGTGGGAATGTTGGTGGCCATGGAGCGTCGTGTACCCGATTTGCCCTTCCTGGTCCCGCACCACTATGTCGAAATCGACGCCATCGTCGTCGACGAGG
>CAYOBT010000544.1:0-2124 GCA_964402205.1 uncultured Anaerolineales bacterium | reverse complement strand
TCGCGGATGCGCAATCGCGGCGATCACACGCTAGCCCTCTGTGGCATACACGTGGTAAGCCCGGCTGAAGCTAATGATCGCGTCGAGGCAAGCCGCCGCTTCGAGAAACACGGCTGCCACCTGCGAGGTGTACCCGATGATACGAGCCATATCGCCGGCCGACAGGCCGATCTGCTCCCTTTGCGCCACTGCCAGGAACACGACCAAAAACTGGCCCCCAATCAGCGCCGCATATCGCAAATAGAGATACCACTGGTGCCGCGAAACCAGCTCCACAAAGACCTCCTTGCGACGCCTCAGCACGTTACGAAGGCGATCGCGATGAGCCTCTTCCCTCGGAGCCGTGAGTACGCGAATGCACGCCCCCTCAACCTGGTTGATCAGGCCGTACTGGTCGTCGCGAAGGACACGTAGGCGCTTGTTAAAGGCCACCGTCATGGCCGCTGGCAGAACCAAGCTCGCGAGATAGGCAAGCCCAAGCTGCCCATTCATCGCCAGAAGGCTCGAAGAGACCACGATGATCTTGATGATGACCGGCAAGAATGAGCCCAACACGTGGTACGTTGCGTTGGTGATGCCGCTGACAGCGTTCGCGATGCGCGCATTCGCCTGTCCGGCAGCCTCGGCATCGATCTCTCGGCCTTGGTCGCAGAGCGCGAGGGTCATCTGAACGCGTTTGGAGAAATCTGTCTCGTAGAACATCTTGTGGCGCAGGATGATGTTGCCACGCAGCACCAGAGGCGCCAGCAAGGACGCGCCCAAGAACAGGACGATCACGTTTCCGAGATCCCCGCTCTGAAAACGGTCGACGAACTGGCCCAGCAGGTTCACCGGCCACAGAGCCACGACTTCCTGGATTGCTGTAACCGCTAGCACGGCCAGCGCGTACCAGCGATAGTCCACAATCAAGCCCCACACGTCACGCCAGAAACGCGCATTGGGACCGGGCGGCAGCGGCGGCCTAGGCCGTCTGGCAAAGAGCCTGGCGATGGGCGAACGTCGGATGCTACTCATTGGCTGTCCCCCCCCCTAGAGGAGACCACGTTGCACAAGCGGCGATGATACGTCCAATCCCTCACAAAGCAAAACCCGCCGCAACGAGGATCCTCCGCAACGCCTTGCACACGGAAGCGCCCGCGCCTATGCTAGGGCATCATCGGGAAAAGCTGCACGATCATCAAGCGAGGGTAGCCATGAGCATGACGGGCAAGGAACGGATAGAGCGCATCCTTCACCGCCAGCCGGTGGACCGCATCGGCCTGATGGAACACTTCTGGTCTGATACCGCCAGCGCCTGGACGCGAGAGGGACATTTGCACCCCGGCGAGAATCTGGCTGACCACTTTGGCTTTGATCTTGAGATGAGCTGGTCCCTGAATACCGTGGCGGACTTGGACTGGGAGACCGAGGTCCTCGAGGAGACGGACGAGACCATCCTCACGCGCAATGGCAACTATGCCGTGCTGCGTTCCCACAAGCTGCACGACGCGACGCCCGAGCACATCGATTTTGCCGTCAAGGGACGCGAGGCCTGGGAAGAGCTGGTCAAACCCAAGCTCACCCCTGATCCGAGACGCATCAACTTCCAGGCCTACCGAGAGACGAAAGAGCGAGCCGCCAAGGCCGGCCGCTTTTTCATGCTTTCGGGCGTGAACGTGTTCGAGATTATGAAAGACGTCACGGGTCACGAGTACATGCTGATCGGCATGGCCCTGGACCCCGATTGGGTGCGCGACATGGCCGATACCTACGCCCACCTGATCGTAGAGCTACAGGAGATGCTCTTCGACCAAGAGGGGTGGCCCGACGGCATCTGGTACTATGAGGACATGGGATTCAAGGCCAAGCCGTTCATGTCGCCGCGCATGTACAAGACCATCGTGCAGCCCGCACACGAGCACACCTTGGGCTTTGCCAAGGAGCATGGCCTGCCGACCATCGTTCACTCCTGCGGCTATGTGGAGCCCCTCATCCCAGGGCTCATCGAGGCAGGTATGGACTGTCTTCAGGTGATCGAGGTCAAGGCAGGCATGGATCTGCTCAAGCTCTACCAAGAGTTCGGCGATCGTATCTCGTTCATGGGGGGCATCGACGTGCGCGTGCTCTACACCAACGATCGCGCCC
>CAYOBT010000543.1:0-2128 GCA_964402205.1 uncultured Anaerolineales bacterium | reverse complement strand
ACGGTGACCTCGGTAGGGTTGTTGATGTCATCGACAATGCCGCCGCCGTGCATGTAGATGAAGATGAGAGGGTCAAAGCCATCGGGATCCGTACAGAAGCCGAATAGCGGACCGCTTGTGGGGCTGGCGGACCGATCGGGGAAGTTGAGTTGGTCTGCAAAGAGCACCAGATCCACCAAGCGCCAGTCTGTTGGAGGCATCTCGAGGCCAAGCGCATCCATGGCGGTCATGTTGATGTAAAAGACGTACAGGTCCAGTCCCGCTGGGATGCCCCACTGCTGTCCCTCAACTTCTAGCGCTTCCCAGGATCCGGGGTAGAAATCGTCGCGTATCTCTTCCCACTCCTGAGGCAGCGGGTCTTGGAGGGGGATGATGAGCCCCTGTCGCGCATAGCCGAGGGCGTCGCGGCTGTCCTGAAAGACGTCGATCTCGCCGGCGCGGAGCCGAGTGGCGAGTGTGCCGTTGTTGAAGCGTGGCAGCTCGACCCGTTCGATGGTGATGCCCGGATTGCGCTGCTCAAAGAGATCCAGCAACTGATCGGGTGCCACAACGCCTTCGCGGTAGGCAAAGCGAAGCGTGATGGGCTCTATCCTTGCGGGTAGAATGACGTCACAGCCTGTGGCAGAGAGAAGCGATGCTACGAGCCCCAATACAAGCACGTATCTGCGAAGCGTACGGGACATACTCCACCTCCGAGGGACTGATCTCGAACGCAGTGTACTCTGTGTGCGGCGCTTGGGCAAGAACATGGGAGCGCGGTGGACGGGCATCGTCTGGCCGCTAGTGAGCCAAAGCCCAGATGCCTCGGCGTGCGCTTCGCGCTTCTTTCTCGATGGCCTCGAGAAAGCTTTGGTGACGGGTATCGGGCTCGTAGCGGTTCACTCGCGCGTAGCCGAGGCGCGCGAGCTCGGCACTGACCATCGTCTCCTTGTCCACCCAGACATAGCGCAAGAGGCGACTGTGACGGTCGCAGTCGGAGACGTCCGGCTCCAGGTATACGATGCGGCCAAGCGTCAGGCGCTCGTTGGCGAACTTGGCCGAGCGTGCATAGGGCTCGGGGCGACCTGTGGCAGGATCGTGCATCTCTGGCGCATCGATGCCGATGTAGCGGACTCTGAACAGCTTGCCACCCAGGCCGACGACGATCGTGTCCCCATCGACGACCTTGAGAGCGCGAGCCGGTGTCGCAGAGCTGGGGCAGGTAGGCTCGGCTTTGGATGACGCGAGGTCCGATCGTGGATGGCGGGAACCACTCCGATGGTCGTTGGGGGCCAAGTGACAGGCATCGACGTAGGAGGTAGGCAGCGGACGCATCGACGGAAGGAAATGCATGGGACGCCTTTCCGAGAAGCTGGTGTGTTGGTGCTTCGGTTGCATCGGTGGCAACTAGCGGACATGGGAGGTTAGTCCCCCCGCGTGTTCGTGAAAGAGACCGATGCTCCGAGGGCAAGGCATGTCGTTCGCCACAGAACTGGCGTTGCCCCGGCAGTCCTAGTTGCGGAAGCCTGATTCTCCTAACCATCGCCAGCGGTCCCGAGCTGTGCATCATCCTAGAGAACCAACGGGGTGGGGTCAAGAGATGGGCGCATCGGTTGCGATCGGTCAGTATCTCTTGCCAACCTGACCCTCGTCTCGAGCTCGGTGTCGCAGCGACGAGGCCTTTAGCCAGAGCTTCTGCACGAGGCTGCTATGGCTGGCCATGAACCACGCGATATGGCGCGGTCGAATCGGGACCCTCTCGGCCCGCATGCTGCGCAAGGCGTAGCGAGCCAGCACGGGATCGCGACGTGAGAGTGCCTGGAGCAGCAACGTTGCATAGCGCGTGCGAATACAGCTGTTGCGTACCTCGGGTGAGGCTGTGTACTTGGCCATGTAGTGCTTGCGCATGGCAAGGCCCGACTCGAAAAAGGCGATGGTCCGATCTCTATCCTCAGAGCGCGATGCCGATTCGGGCAGTTGCCGGTAGGTGGCCAGGGATTCATCCACATAAGCAAAGCGCGTAACACGTGATAGCTCCAGCCACCTCGGCGTGTCTCCCATGAGAAAGGTGGGCTGCGCCAGCTCGTACGGATTGGCGGCGATCACCTGATCGAGTAATGGCTTCCGGACACAGACGGTGGCTGTGTAG
>CAYOBT010000542.1:0-2131 GCA_964402205.1 uncultured Anaerolineales bacterium | reverse complement strand
CTCTGGCCGCACGTCGCGGACGCGCTGGATCGCCAGCCCGACCGGATCGGCCCCTTGACCTGGCTCTATCCCTTCCAGACCTACCATCGGCTAGTGCTGGATCGCCAAGAGCGCGCCAACCAGGTCTGGTTCGAGGATGCCTTTACCGCCAAGGCCATCGATGGCGGCTTGCCGCTGAACAACGTGGTCGAGGGCGATGCCTTTGCCGCCGCGCTGACCAACGGCACCCTGGGAGATCCCGCGTCGGACGAGGCCACCATCCTCTACACGCCCACGCCCGTCGAGGGCGCGGCCTATGCTGACGCGCTGCTTGATTGGATCGAGGCCGGCGGACGCGTCCTGTTCTATGGACCCGCCAGCGGAGCCGACCCGCGCGTCCTGGAGATCCTCGGCCTGTCGCTGGACGAGCCGCTCTCTGGCGAGCTGGCGCTGCGATGGGACGACGACGCCTGCCCCACCGACGATCCCGTGGGCACTCGGACCTTGCTTCATGACGCGGTGCTCTCGGGCGGCGGCCTGGCCGCCACGCTGGCTCCAGGCATCAACCGCTGCAACGTCGTGGCGACGGCCAGCAGCGCCGACGGCGTCGAGCGCGTTTACGCGGTCACCACCGCCGACCAACGCGTGGCCTGGGTGCGCGGGTCGCTGCCGTTCCGCCTGGAACAGCACGAGCGCATCGCCTACCATGACGTATCACGTTATGTCCATACGGCCCGCTTCCCACGTTACATGCTGCGGTTCATGGGCTACACGCTGTCCCACAACCTGCTCGACGTCACCCAGCGGAACCCGCAGATGTTCATCGCGCGGCATCGCAACGCCTGGCTCATCAGCGGCTACAAGCCCGATAACACCGTCACCTTTGGGCTGCGCTTCCCCGATGGCGCCCCGATCCTCACCGGCGACGAGACCCAGATCGTCGACGGGGTCGCTCACTACCACCTGGACAAGTCTTTCCGCGACGAGTGCCGCGTGTTTGTCCAGCAGCAAGAGGGCATCGTGGGCTGCCGCAAGACCCTCAACCACGAGTTCACCGAGAGCGAGATCGCCATCAGCGGCCTGCAAAACGCCACCGTCACCATCTATCTGCCCATGGAAAAGCTGGCCGAGGCGTACGTGCGCATGCAGGGCGCCGAGAGCCAACCCAGCGGCGCCATCGACAGCTCTGGCCACGCTGCAGGACCGGGCGCGTTCGACCTAGAGGCCCATCGCCAGGGCAGCAAGATCGTCCTGGCCGACCTGACCGGCACGCTGCTGGTGCGCTGGTAGAAGGAGCAACATGCAACCATCCCGCGCCCGCGAGCTGTTGACCCAATACCGCACCGCCCTGACCGACGACGTCCTGGCCTTTTGGCTGCGCCACTCGCTGGACGAGACCTACGGCGGCTATCTGAACGGCCTGGATCGCCAGGGCGAGCCCTATGACGGCGTGAAATCGGGCTGGCTGCTGGCGAGGCAAGTCTGGATGTTCAGCACCGTCTATCGCCAGCTCGAGGCCCGCACCGAGTGGCTACGCGCCGCGCGCCACGGCTACGCGTTCATGCGCGAGCACGCCTACAACCGCGAGGGGCGGATGTATTTCTCCCTGACGCGCGATGGGTCTCCTCTGCGCATGCGCCGCTACCTCTTTACCGAGGCCTTTGGCGTCGTCGCGTGCGCCGCCTATGCGCTGGCCGCCGGCGATGAGGAGGCCCTGGAGCAGGCCCGGCGCACCTACAAGCTGATCCTGCGCCTCAAAGAGCCAGGGATGCTGCCGCCCAAGTTCGTGCCCGAGGCGTGGCAGGCCAAGACGCTGGCCATGCCCATGATGATGCTGGCCATCACGCAAGAGCTCCGCGCCGCCGAGGCCGCCGTGGGCAACCCGCCCGACGAGCTCTATGCCCAGGTGGCCGATGCGGCGGTGCGCGAGATCACGCAGGACTTTTGGCGGGCAGACCGTGCTGCGTTGATGGAAAACGTCGGGCCCAACGGCGAGCCCGTAAATGGCCCGCCGGGCCGCTGCGTCAACCCGGGCCACAGCATCGAGGTGGCCTGGTTCCTGCTGCACGAGGCTCAGGCCCGCGACGATGCCACCCTGCAAGAGACCGCCCTGGCCATCCTGGACGGCGCCCTGGCCCTTGGCTGGGACCCT
>CAYOBT010000541.1:0-2134 GCA_964402205.1 uncultured Anaerolineales bacterium | reverse complement strand
GGGCCTCTTGGACGACACCATGGTCGTGTTCACCACAGACCACGGCTTTTACCACGGCGAGCACCATCTGATTGGCAAATCCCACATCACACCGGACGAGTCGCGCTATGTGCCGCTCTACGAGGAGGTCGCGCACATCCCGCTCATCGTCCACTACCCCGGAGCAGAGCCACGTCGCGAGTCGGCATTTGTGCAGCCGGCAGACCTGATGCCTACGCTCCTCGAGCTGGCGGGAGCGGAGGCGCCCAAGGGGATCGAGGGCGTGTCCCTCGCACCGCTGCTCCAAGGCGGCACCGTCCAGACACGCGACATGGCCATCACCTCGCCGACGCTCCTGCACGAGGGCGCAGGCGGATGCCGCGTCACCCTGACGACCGACGAGTGGGCCTACATTTGTGCGCCCACCCGCACCGACGAGGGCCAGGTGGTCGATCGCGCCGTGGATGGCCACGCCAAGCGCGAGGACAAGGGCTTGCGGGTCTCTTCAGAGCTGTACCATCTACCCTCTGATCCGACTCAGGAGCACAACGTCATCCAACAGCACCCCGAGATCGCTAGCGACCTGAGAGCTCGCTTCGTGGCGTTCCTCGAGTCGGTAGGCACCGCCCAGGAACTCATAGAGCCTTGGCAGTAGGCGGCCGCACGCACTGTGCGACTTGCGTTGACAGGGCCAAGCAGACCGTGATACAATCGCGACAATCTAACATGTGGCTCCCCGTCCGCCACCCTCGCGTCGACGCCCGCGTCGCTGGCGGAGCGAGCAGAACGCCCAGGATAACCCCTGGGCGTTCTGCTTTCGGTGACTCGTCTCTTGCGCTGGATGCTGGCACGGCCCTGGCGCTCGTCCGGCCATGCTGACTCCTTGCCGAGTGGCGGCCCGTCCCCTATACTCGGATCCATGGAGACCCCCAAGCATGCTGCCCTTGCCGATCATCTGCATACTCTGCAGCGTGTGCTGCCGGCGCTTTTGCAGGCTACGCTGCACGAGACGCCGTCCGGCGTCTGGCTACAGGCTCTCGAGCGCAATGTGCTACCCTCGCTCGACTTGAGCGTGCCGGTTCTTCTTGTGGCCATCTGCGGCGGGGGCAGCACGGGCAAGTCAACCCTTGTCAACGCGCTGGCGCGCCGGCGCCTCTCCCAGGTTGCCTTCCGCGCGGGGCTGACAGCCCGCGTGCTGCTGGCAGGCCATCCCGAGGTCCTCGCGGGGCAAGACGTCGCGGAGCGCCTACTCCACCGTTTGCCCGAGCGTCCGGTGCCCTGGTCGCACGCCGAAGAGACGACACAGCCCGGCCCACCCCTCTATGCCACCTCTCGGGAACTCCCCCGGAACCTCCTCCTCATCGACACGCCTGACTTTGACACAGGGAAAGACGGGCAACTGCTCAACCGTCAACGCGCCGAACCGGTGTTGCGCACGGCCGAAGTCCTCGTGTACGTCTTTACCAACACCGTTTACAACAATCTCTCGAATACTAGGTTCATGGCCGATATCGTCGGCGGGATTGGCGGTCGCCCGACCGTGTTGGTGTACCGGGTCTCGCGCGTAGCCTCGGACGCCGAGGTGCTGGATCACTGCCGGGTCGTGGCACGGCGCCTCTATGAGGGCCAGGAGCGAGAGGGCTTTCCCAAGGAGGTCATCGGCGTTTACCGAATCCACGAGTCCGACATCGTGGCAGAGGGACAAGCCGCGCCGGAGCTGATCCCCGTCGGCCAGATGACAGCCGGCCGCCCACTAGAAACGCTTCTGCGGGACCTGGATGTCGAGAGCATCAAGCGACATGTGTTCGCCAGCGATCTACGGACAATCCGCATGGGCGCGAGCCATGACTTGGCCCGAGCCGAGGAGACCGCCTTACAAGCATCCCTCTACCGCGATGGTCTGCGTCACGTCATGGTGGAAGCATCGCTCAGAGCACTCCAAGCCTTTCCGGCAAACGAGGCCATAGCTCTGACGGCGCAGCTCTTTGTGGAGACCAGCCCCCCCTTGGTGCGTGCCCTACGTCAGACCGGGCTGATCGTAGGCGCACCGTTTCGAGCATTGCGAGCGGCCACGCGCACGGTCGCCTCTTGGCTTGGCCCCGAAGACCAGCCTCCTGCGGAGACGGCTGACCTCCAGACGCTGGTCCGACAGGAT
>CAYOBT010000540.1:0-2135 GCA_964402205.1 uncultured Anaerolineales bacterium | reverse complement strand
CCTCTTCGAACACCGCCACTGGCTCCTGTACGAGATCGCCACCGATCCCCAGGATGTCCCCTTCCTTTTCCTCGCGGTAGAAGGTTAGGGTATTGCCCTCGATCTTGGACGCATACCGCTTGTCGATCAGTCTTGCCTGGACTTCTATCTGGAACTGCCGAAGCGTTCCGCGGTTGGCCCAGCTTGATACCTGGTCTAGTGCGTTTCTATCCACGCTGATCCTCCTGTTCCCTTCTGTGAACAGCATCTCGATCTCGGTGAGCCGGCGAAGGGACAGATCCGTGGAGCGGTGTTGGTGGATGCTGGAATGAGAGTGGACGAGTCGGTGGAGCCAGCGCCAACGCAGGGGGAGCCAGGCTCTCGCTCTTGCGGGAGCGAGACGTTCGCAATGGTCCCGCGTATCTTGCCCCATGCCATCAACTTGACCATAACACGATCCGTGGACGACGTCAAGCGTCAGCGGGCAGAACCAGCCATGTCACATTGCGGCATCTTGAGGAGATTCGCGGCCATCGGTGGAGGTGCCCCGTTGGCGCGCGCCAGTGCGGGAACTAGCTTGCTCTTGCTCACGCCAGAGCGCGCGTAGCCGCAGAGCGGTCAGAATCGCATTGCTGAGGATGGCGAACCAAGCCCATGCGATGAGATCCGGTGCGAGCTCAAAGAGCAATCCCCACCTGGCGACGCGTCCCGTGCTTGCTGTAAGCAGCCGCGGTAGCGCCAGCAGGACCACGCCAAGGAGCACCGGCCCCGCCGTGCCAAGGACCACTCGCACGTGGCTTCGCGGCCGCGCCTCTTGCGCCCATGCCCGTGAGCGGACGATCTTGCGTACCATGCTCACCACCGTTGCAGCGACCAGCGCGGCCAGTATCCAGCCGATCAGCACCAGACCGGGGCCACTGGGTGGCGGATCGCCTAACGCGATGCGAACGATGCCTTCTAGCAACCTGGGATACACACCTAGGGTGGGCACCAACCCGTTCTCGTTCACTAGGAGCACGATGCCTAGATTCTCCTCGGGCAGCAGCACCACGTCGGCGTGAAAGTTGGATAGGTCGCCGCCGTGGATGATTGCAGACGTGCCGGCGATGTCCGAGATGAACCAGCCCATGGCATACCCGCCTCGCGCGTCCCCTGCGTCGACGGTACCAGGCGAATGCATGGTCGCCATACCCGCCTCAGAGAGGACACGCGTGTCGCCGTAGCGACCAGCGTTGAGCTGAGCGGTCACGTACCGGGTCATGTCCTCCGCCGTCGAGATGACAAAGCCAGAGGGCACATGCGCTGGCACGAACGCCTCATCGCGAGGAACGGGCCAGCCGAACACACAGCCGTACCCCTGGGCGAGGTCGGGCGCGAGCGCGGGATCCATCACCGTACGGCGCATGTCCAACGGACTCAGGACATGCTCTCTCAGGTAGGCGGCAAAGGGCATGCCCGAGACTTGCTGCACCACTGCTCCCAGGATGTTATAGTTGTCGTTAAAGTACTGAAAGCGCGTGCCCGGTTCGGTCACCGGCCGCGCGTCGCGCAGGGCTCGGATCCCTTCCTCGAGGGACACGTTCGGTCCCGGTCGAACTGTGGGGTACCCCGCGTCTCCCAGGCCGCTGGTCTGATGCAAGAGTTGGCGAATGGTGATCTCACGGGCCGCGTCTGGCTCTGCCAGGGCAAACCAGGGCAGGTATGTCTGAACCGGCGTGTCGAGGGCCACCGCGCCGTCTTCCACGAGCTGCATGATCGCTAGGGCAGTGAACGATTTGGATACCGAAGCGATATAGAGCTGGGTCTGCGGCGTCATTTGCGCACCAGCTGTGGCTTGGCCGTAGCCACAAAGGAAGATGGTCTCGTCATCCTGCACGACGCCCACTGCGATGCCGGGCAGCCTATTGGCTTCCATCTCGGCGCGCAGGTAGGCATCCAATCGACTCGCCAGATCAGAGGGCCCGGCCAAAGCCACTTCAGGCGCCATGCTACCGAGAACCATGGCGACGGCAAGCAATCCAAAGGCCAGTGGCGAGACGCGAGATCCCAGCCGTACCATACACGATCCTCCAGCCTAGTCCGCAGATTCGCTCAACGTATCAAGCTGATAGGCGAGAAGCAAAACTCTTCCCTGCGTCGCAACGGGAGAACGCGGA
>CAYOBT010000539.1:0-2140 GCA_964402205.1 uncultured Anaerolineales bacterium | reverse complement strand
TGCTGGCGTGGACCTGGTCACCATTGACGGGGCCTCTGGCGGCACCGGGATGAGCCCCTGGCACATGATGGTCGAGTGGGGCGTCCCCACGGTGTACCTGGAGGCGATGACCTACGAGCTCTGCCGCGCGCTCGACGCCAAGGGAGCCCACGTGCCAGACGTGGCCATCGGCGGCGGCCTCTCTACCGAGGATCATATGTTCAAGGTGCTGGCCGTCGGTGCGCCGTATGTCAAGGCGGTCTGCCTGGGCCGCGCCATCATGATCCCCGGCATGGTCGGCAAGAACATTGCCAAGTGGCTCGAGGATGGCAAGCTGCCGCGGACGGTTTCGCAGTATGGCGATAGCGTGGAAGAGATCTTTGTGAGCTACGAGGAGCTCAAGGATCGCTTTGGCAGCGACATGGACGAGCTGCCGCTGGGCGCCATCGGCTGGTACACCTTTGTGGACAAGCTGCGGGTGGGCTTGCAGCAGCTCATGGCGGGGAGCCGCAACTTTTCGCTGGCCTCCATCGGGCGCCACGATGTGGCGGCCCTGACCGAAGAGGCGGCCAAGGTGACGGGCATCCCGTATGTAATGGACGCCTATCGCCAGGAAGCGTTCGAGATCATCAACAGCTAGGGGGTTGGCGCGATCGGCAACACAGGGGCGAACACTGGCGCATTGGCATGCGCCCTCGTCGGCGAGGCCTCGTCGGCGAGGGCCAGATTCGCCCCGCCATCGGACGCAGCATCACCGGCCCGTAGGGGCGCATCCCGCCTGTTCCGCGAGGCGGGATGCGCCCGTTCGCACTTGACCCCTTTTGCCCAGCCGCTAGAATGCGCCCGACGTGTGTGACGCACAAAGGAGTATCACGACCATGGCACGCATCCCCATCGCTTTGCAGCTCTACTCGGTGCGCGAGGCCTGCGCCGAGGACCTTCCCGGCACGCTCAAGGCCGTCGCCGACATGGGCTATGACGGCGTCGATTTTGCCGGCTACTATGACTATTCGGCCCAAGAGCTCCGCAGCATGCTCGACGACCTGGGACTCGAGGTCGCTGGCACGCACATCCGCATCGACACGCTCCTGGGCCAGCAGCTCGAGGCCACCGTCGCCTTTGAGCAGCAGCTCGGCAACAAGTTCCTCATCGTACCAGGCCTGCCCGAAGAATACCGAAGCTCACACGACGCTTGGCGCCGCACCGCCGACGTGTTCAACGAGATCTCGCAGCGCTTGGAGCCTTTTGGCATGTACACTGGCTATCACAACCACTTTATCGAATTCGAAGAGGTGGATGGCGAGACGGCCTGGGATGTCTTTGCCAAGAACACCGACCCGCGCGTGGTGCTCCAGATGGATACGGGCAACTGCATGCATGGCGGCGGCGACCCGCTGGCATTCATCGAAAAGTACCCAGGCCGCTCGCTGACAGTGCACCTGAAAGAGTGGTCCAAGGGCTATGACAAGGCGCTCATCGGCGAGGGCGACACCGATTGGCCTCGCCTGTTCGAGCTATGCGAGACCATCGGCGATACCGAGTGGTATATCGTCGAGCAGGAGTCATACGCGCACCCGCCGCTCGAGTGCGTGAAGCGCTGCATCGACAACCTGCGGGCCATGGGCAAATAGGGCGATCCGCGGGCCGCGGGCATGCCCCGCCGATGCATCTCAACCCCCGCGCCGCGCACAACCCCCACCCCCGTCCCCTCCCCCGCCCCGAAGACGGGGTTCGGGAGAGGGGGGTGGGACCGCAATCTCTCCCCCATGCTAATCATGGGGGAGAGATCGGAGAGGGGGTTGCCTGCCACGCGGAACGACGTTCTGGGCATGCCGTGCCCACGCATCTCCTCTTCATCCGTCAATCCCACCCCGCGACGACTACCCGCTTCCGTCGAAACAGAGTAAAATGGCTCCAAGGAGGAGACGCGTCGATGATCGACCCAGGCCTCGATGGCCAAGTGGCCATCGTTACGGGAGCCAACAACCCGCTAGGCATCGGAGCCGCCATCGCGCGCAACCTGGCCCGCCAAGGTTGCGCGATCTGCGTGCACTATTGGCGGCTACGCCCAGAAGAGCACGGCATCCCCCAAGCTGAGGCGTTGGGCGCCGACAAGCCCGGCGCGGCCTACTATCACGGGCTGCGGATGCGCTCTGGTGAC
>CAYOBT010000538.1:0-2141 GCA_964402205.1 uncultured Anaerolineales bacterium | reverse complement strand
CTCCCATCAAACAGATGGATGCCTCGCGCAAGATGCCAGGGTGCCGCTCCTCCAGCAAAGCGAGATTCGTGTAGGGACCGATGGCGACAATAGTGGCGCCCATCTCAATGGATCGCTCCAGCAAGGTTAGAGCATCCTCGAGACGTCCAGGTCTCGGATCGATCCTTTCGGGCCAATAGTCTGCGGCGTGAACGCCGCCGGATACACGATAGTGCCCAGATGCTACGTCGGCCCCCGCAGCCACCGGAACGTCGGACCGCCCGACTAGATCCAGGACGTAGCGGGCATAGCCCGCCCTCTTGCCCGCATCCTCCAGCACGGTCGTCACCCCGAGCAGCTCTGCTCCGGGCCACCGAAGCACCATCGCAAGAGCGTCCAAATCGTCGATATCGCCACCGATGTCCGTGTCCAGATGGATCCTCCGTGTGGCGAGCGGCTCCACCGTCTCTATCGGCTCTGCCTCGTTGCCGAGCGAGACATCGGGTACGCCTCCGACAGACTGCGGCTGCTCGAGCATTGCGATACCTCCATAGGCTGCCAAGCCAGGATCACAGCACCGCCCAGGCTAGCCGCAAAGCTGTCATGACGCCAGTTCGAGCGCTGCCTCTACGCCCAATCGCGTGCCGGCAAGGCGCCAGCGTCACGCCCGAAACGGTCGATGGACAGGATACGTGTGGGAGGACAGACACGGATATCTAGAGCAGCGGGGTCAAAGCCACGGGGCACATAGAGAGGCGAATCGCCGCAAGCTGATCATGTTCGCAGGCTGTCGGCCTGCTTCTCAGCAAGCAGTGTCAGCGCTTCATTGGTGCGCCGGAAACGTGACGGCTACTCGTGGCGCAACGCCTCGATGGGATCTAGCCGCGACGCGCGCGTGGCCGGATAGATCCCAAAGAACAGCCCCACCGCTCCCGAAAAGCCCGTCGCCAACGCCACGGTAGCCGGCGAGATGCGATACGCCAAATCCGCTAGGCTTGCCAGAGCCGCAATCCCCCCGATGCCTACGAGGACGCCGATAGCTCCCCCAAAAAGACTCAGGAGCACGGCCTCGACGAGGAACTGCATCAGGATATCGCGACGCTTGGCACCCACCGCCTTGCGAATGCCGATCTCGTGGGTACGCTCCGACACGGATACCAGCATGATGTTCATGATGCCGATGCCCCCTACGATCAGAGAGACCGTTGCCACCAACCCAAGAAACACGGTGAGCATTGCAAACAGGCCATCCAGCACAGACGCCACATCATCTTGCGTGAGCACCGAGAAATCGTCCTCATCGCTGCGGTAGATCAGCCCATGACGTCGACGTAGGAGCTCCGTGATCCCATCGCGAGCTGCGTCCATCTGCGCCTCGTCCAAGGCGCGAGCGTAGATGACAGACACAGTGTACTCGCCGGTGACGGTTCTTCCTCCAAAGAGACGCGTCTGCGCCGTGGTCAGCGGCACAAAGACCTGGTCATCCTCGTCGTTAAAGGCGGTGCCGCCCTTGGCCTCCATCAAGCCCACGATACGAAAGGGAACGCCATTGATTCGGACCGTCTTGTCTAGCGGGTTGGCGCGCAACGGGAAGAGCTCTTCATATACCTTTCGCCCCAAGACGACGACCTTGGCCCGGCTATCCAGATCGGCCTCGGAAACAAAGCGCCCGGAGGACGGAAAGAACTCGCGCACCCCCGTATAGTCGGGCGTCACCCCAGATACGGACGTCTGCCGATTCCGGCTACCAAGGATCACGACCGCGGTGCCCACAAACTCGGGCGCCACATCGCGGAGGTACAGAGAGGCCGCATTCTGCTTCAGGGCCAAGGCATCGCCGAGCGTAAGCGTGGACGTGTTCACGCTCCGGATAAAGTTGGAGCGCATGGTGGTGTTGGTAGCGTCGAGCCTGCCCGGCATTACAAAGAGGATAGAGGACCCGATCTTCTGGAACTGATCGGCAACGGTGGCGCGCACCCCTTGCCCAATGCTCACAAGCACAATCACTGCGCTCACCCCGATGACGATGCCAAGGGTAGTCAACACAGATCGCAGTTTGTTCCCCGCCAGGATATGTCCCGCAATGGCAAGGTTGTCGCGTACAGAGATCCCGCGCATGGTCCCCCCCGAGGCTTGGCGCCTCGCCAGCGACTAGGGCGTAC
>CAYOBT010000537.1:0-2151 GCA_964402205.1 uncultured Anaerolineales bacterium | reverse complement strand
TTGCGCCCACGTTGGCTGCCATGCTCGTGTCCGGAGGACCGCAAGGCCGTGAAGGCGCGCTCTTGGGACTCTCCAGCAGCGCCTCGTCGATTGGGTTTGCTATTGGGCCTGCATTGGGCGCAATCGCCATGCGACACATGGCGCCAGGACGCGTCTTTCTTTTACCGGCGCTCGCCTTGGGAGCCATTGCAGCAGCATTGATGATGCTGCCTCGTTCCAGAGAGCCCCATGTCACCGTGGCCGCCCAAGAGCCGGCCACAGGGGCGTCATCGTAAGTCGTTCCAAGCAAAGGAGCTAGAGATGGGTACTCTTCAAGTCGGCGTGTTCGCGGACAATCTCGGGTTAGGCGTGCGCGAGGGACTCAAGAAGGCTGCTGAGATCGGTGCAGACGGCGTGCAATTCTACACCACCAGCGGCGAGTTCGTCCCCGAGAGGCTTTCGCCCGCGCACCGCCGAGAGCTCCGGTCACAGATCGAGGACCTAGGTCTTGTCCTCTCAGCGACGTGTAGCGATTTCGGCCACGGGCTTGTCGATGCCGAGCGCAATCGCGTCCTGATCCCCCGCATCCAGGCGAACATCGACCTAGCCTTGGACCTGGGCACCAATATCATCACCACCCACATCGGTGTCGTCCCGGCCGATCGCAGCGATCCAGTCTGGAGTGTGCTCGCTGAGGCACTCAACGAGGTCGGCTCCTATGCCGAGGAACGCGGCGCCATGCTGGCAACTGAGACGGGCCCTGAGGAGGGCGCCACGCTGCGTGGCTTGCTCGAGGCACTCGACACCAGCGGCGTGCGCGTCAACTTTGACCCTGCCAACTTTATCATCTACGGGTACGACATGCGCACCGCCGTGGATGAATTGCTGCCTTACGTCGTCCACACTCACGCCAAGGACGCCCGCGGCCGCGAAGAAGTGCCTCTCGGCGAAGGCGATGTCGACTTTGACTGGTACATCCCCAGGATTCGCAGCCAGGGATTCGACGGCTTCTTTACCATCGAGCGCGAGGTCGGTGATGACCCTGTTGGCGATATCACCGAGGCCATCTCCTTCTTGCGTCAGTACTAGCTCGCCAGCGGGATTGCCCAGGAGGCCTCTCATGTTCTATGGCGCCGACTACTATCCGGAGCACTGGCCCCGAGAGCGCTGGGAGCGCGACGCTGAGCTCATGGCCAAGGCGGGTATCAACGTTGTCCGACTGGCAGAGTTCGCTTGGGCCAAGATGGAGCCCGAGCCGGGCCGCTACACGTTCGATTGGCTGGATGAGGCGCTCGACGTGCTGGCCCAGCAGGACATCCAAGCCGTCATGTGCACGCCTACGGCCACCCCGCCTGCTTGGCTCTGCCAACAGTATCCCGAGATCTTGGCAGTGGAACGGGATGGGCAGCGGGTCGCCTTTGGCATGCGACGCCAGTACTGCCCCACGAGCGCACGCTATCGCGAGCTCTCGCGGCAGATCACGGCCGCGTTGGCGGAACGGTATGCGGACCACCCCAGGATCGTCGCCTGGCAACTCGACAACGAGTTCGGCGGGCACCATCCGCGGTGCTATTGCCCCGAGTGCGCCGACGCCTTCCACACGTGGCTACAGGAACGATACGGCTCGCTCGATGCCGTCAACGACGCGTGGGGCACCGCCTTCTGGAGCCACATCTACACCGCCTGGGATCAGATCCCCCTACCCACCGATGCCGTGGGCACGTCCAACCCCGGGTTGGAGCTCGATTTCTACCGATTCACGTCGGATCAGTGGGGCAGCTATGCCCAAGAACAGATCGACGTACTCAGAGCTCACGGCGTCACGTCGATCACGACGAACCTGATGGGATTTGGCTTTGCAGAGATCAACTACTTTGATCTCGCAGCGCGTCTCGATTTCACCACCTGGGACAACTATCCCATCGGGATCCAAGATGACCCCGCTTCTATCGCGGCGGCACACGGCCTCATGCGTGGCCTACGCGACGAGCCCTTCTGGATCATGGAAGAGCAAGCCGGTCCATCGGGCTGGCAGGTCATGAGCCCTGCACCCAAGCCCGGCCAACTTCGGCTCTGGGCCTACCAGGCCATGGCCCACGGAGCTGATGCCATCGTGTACTTTCGCTGGCGCACATGTCGGGCAGGCGTAGAGGAATGGTTGCACGGCATCCT
>CAYOBT010000536.1:0-2154 GCA_964402205.1 uncultured Anaerolineales bacterium | reverse complement strand
TGCTGGCCAAGGTGAGCGCGCTCTTTGGCGCGTAGGGTCTCGAGTGCACGCCAGTCCAAGGGAGAGGGGCATGGATCTACGCCAGTACTGGATCGTCTTCCGCAGACGCGCGTGGGTCGTCGTGCTGCTGGTTGCCGCAACGGGCATCAGCTATGCCATCGCGCCGCCACCTCAAACCAGCGGATACGTTGCAGGCATGCGGTTTGCCGTTGGCGTGCTTCCCGAGGAATCCGATGGCTCTTTCTACACGTACGACCGCTACTATAGCTGGCTCACTGCCGAGTATCTCGTCGATGATCTAAGCGAGGTAGTCAAGAGCCGAGCCTTCGCAAGCGACGTGTCGGCGCTATCCGGTATTGCTGTGCCGTCAGGTGCGATCCAAGGGGCGACCTCATCGGGCAAACTGCATCGCATCCTCTCGGTGAACGTTGCCTGGCACAATGCCCAGGAACTGGAGGCCATCGCGGACGCCATCGTGGAGACACTCACCGTGCGAGCCGGCACATATCTCGCCCAGCTCAGCACGGAGCAAGCCATTGTTCACGCCATCGACCCCCCCGTCGTGGTTCCCGTTCAACCATCCCTCAGAGAGAGATTGGATCTGGTCCTGCGACTGGGACTAGCCATCGTGATCGGGGTAGTGGCGATCTTTGGCCTCCACGCTCTCGATCGCTCGCTTAGAACGCGAGAAGAGGTCGAAGCCTTGGGCGTGCCGGTCCTGGCACAGATTCCGCCTACGCGCTCGTGGTGGCATCGCGCGATCTTCCGTCGCGCCGATCGCTAGCACGTTCGCCGCGACGTGTCTGGCTTTGGTCTGCCCCTCGGCGAATGGTATAATGCCAGCGCTGAGTAGGTCATTAGGAGGCATGTGTGGAGCTATCTGCATACCTGCGAATTCTGGGCAAGCGCGGCTGGATTATCGTCCTGAGCGTCGTTGTCGTCGCAGCCAGCGCCTTTGTCTTTAGCCGCATACAGACACCAGAGTACCGATCGACGGTATACCTCAACGTTATGCCGGCCCGTATGGACTGGGGGCTGCAACAGGTCGTCCGTGGGGTGATGCGCAACTATGCAGGCACCATCGCCTCGCGTCCCAACGCTCAGGAGGTCATAGACCGCCTGCAGCTAGACATCACTCCCGAGCAGCTCTTGGCCAAGATCACCGTGAGCCCCAACGAGGCCGATCTGGTCCTCCAGATCAACGCGGATGACTATGATCCACTGATCGCGCGTGACATTGCCCAAACCTCCGCCGAGGTCTTTGTGGAGCAGATCAACGCCTACATGCTAGATCAGGACAAGCGCGACCGTGTGGCGGTGACCATCCGCGACTATGCGCTACCCGGCGTGCTTCACAAACCCAAGTGGAAGATCAATGTGCTCGCAGGAGCGGGGTTCGGCCTCATTCTCGGCGTGTTGATCATCTTTGTGCTCGAGTGGCTCGCTTCCGAGATCATCCGCACGCCGGACGACATCGAGCGCGAGATGCATCTGGCGGTCCTGGGTGTGATCCCCAGCGCAGGTCGACCTAGCATTCGGTCGGAGCACACGCTCCCCTAGCACGGTTTCCGCAGCAGGAGGAAGCATCGATGGTCGATAGACCCGATCTCATCACCCTCACAGACCCGCAGTCCCCCGCAGCGGAAGCCTACCGCACGTTGCGCATGAACCTGCAGTTTGCCGCTCTCGACAGCGATCTACACACGCTACTCGTAACCTCGCCGGGCCCTGGCGAAGGCAAGACCACAACGCTTGCTAACCTAGCCGTCACCATGGCTCAGATAGATCAGCGTATCATCGTTGCAGACTGCGATCTCCGCAAACCCTATCTGCATCGCCTATTTGATGTCCCCAATGGAATCGGTCTGACAACCATGATGCTTGATGACGACGCGTTGGCCAGCCCGCCCCTGCAAGAAACGGAGGTGGACGGCTTGCGTATCCTCCCAAGCGGGCCCCTGCCCCCACGACCCGCGGATCTGCTAGGCTCCAAACGGATGCTCCAAGTGATCGACGAGCTTTGCAAGCAAGCTGATGTGGTCCTATTCGATGCCCCTCCAGTCATGGCCGTCACAGACGCCGCGGTCCTAGCCACACACTTGGACGGCGTGCTCCTTGTCGTCAGTGCAGGCGAAACCAAACGAGATCACGCCG
>CAYOBT010000535.1:0-2154 GCA_964402205.1 uncultured Anaerolineales bacterium | reverse complement strand
CGCATCCTGGCCACGCTGAGCCATCCCGGAATCCCAAAGATACTGTCCTTTTTCGCCGAGAACGGCCGCTTCTACATCGTCATGGAGTACATCCGCGGGCAGGATCTCCAAGCCTATGTGACGCACGACGACCGCAACGGCCGCATCATCCCGGCGCAGCGCATGCCCCGCGAGGAGCTGCTCCGCCACGCCGTGCGCGTCTGCCAGATCCTCGAGTACCTCCACGGCCTGCCGCGGCCCGTCGTCCACCAGGACATCAAGCCCGCCAACCTGATCGTAGAGCAGCACGTGGGACAGGTCCGCTTGGTGGACTTTGGCACGGCGCGCGCCCGCAAACCCAAGGGTGAGGGAGCGGACTCTGGCGAGGTCTATGGCACCGACGGCTATGCCCCGCCCGAGCAGTATCGCGGCCATCCCGTGCCCCGCTCGGACGTGTTCAGCCTGGGCGCCACGCTCTACCACCTGCTCACCGACGACGATCCGCGCGAGCACCCGTTCACCTGGCCCGAGATCGAGCGCATCCCCAGCGAGCTCCGCGCCACGTTGGGTCAGGCGCTGCGCAACCAGCCCGACGCTCGCCCCACCGCGGACGAGCTGCGCCAAGCCCTGCAGACGCTGGTCACGCCCCAGCGCACGCTGGAGAGCTTTACCTTCCCTGGAGGCACGCCCATCCGCAGCGTCGGTGCGTTGCCCGCCCTCTCGGACGAGCACTGGGACGCCGCCCGCTCGTTCCTCTACAACGGGGACTTTGCGCGATGGCTGCGTGACATCAACCGGCTCGACCTGGTCCTGCTTGCGGACGATATCGCCGCCAACGAGACCAACCACGACGCCGGCCTGGAGCGCTTTCTCCGCGCGGTGGACCCGGGCCTACCTCATCCCAAGCCGACGCCGGAGCCAGAGGAGCTCGCGCTGGGGCGGATCGCCCGCCACGCCAGCCTCGATCGCGCGCTCAAGCTCCGCAACGGGACGCGAGGCTATGCCCGGGCGGCCATCACCCCATCGCAGCCCTGGGTCGAGGTCGAGCCCAGCATCGTGCACCTGTGGACGCATCGCCCCGCCGAGGTGCGGGTGCGCATCCACGCCAGCGAGCTGCCCTTTCGCAAGCAGCAGCACGCGCATCTGACCGTCACGTCCGACGGGCGCGCGCCCCTCGAGATCCCGGTCACGGCCAACGTCTCGCTGCTCTCCGAGGCCTGGCGCATCATCCGCCGCACCCTGGGCGTCATGCTCCCCGAGAGCTGGCGCTGGGCCTCGGCCGGCTGGAAGATCCTTTCCCAGGCCGTGGCTGCCGTCCACAAACCCTTTGCCAAGCGCCGCTGGCTCCTCTGGATCGCCTGGGCCTTGGCCAGCGGCGCCGTGGGTGCAGGCCTATGCTACCTGCCCCCGTCGCTACAGGGCGTCAACCTGCTGGGCTACACGCTGGCCCGCATGGATAGCATCCCGGCCGACATCCCGCGCCTGATCCTGCCGGTGATCCTGGGGCCACCGGTCATCTACCTGGCCCTGCTGATCCTAAGCCTCACGGTGCTGGTGATCGGCGGAGCGCTTGTCGGCGCCGTGCGCGGGATGGTGCTCTCCTTCACCACCTAGCGTGGATGGCCAACGCAAACGGGCGGAGGCAAAACCTCCGCCCGTTCCTGCTGCAAGCGGTCGTTGAGCGCCGGCCTAGCCACCCTCGCCTAGTACCACATGTGCTCGCGATAGACCTCCAGGGCGAGCTGGTACGTGTCATAGTGCACCGTCGGCGGGAGCGAGTGATCCTCCGCGAACACCAGCCGCGCGCCACGCGCCTTCATGCCGTCCACATAGTCGGCCACCTCGCGGCGAACGCGCTCCGGGTCGTTGCTCTCCAGGTGGCGCACATCCAGCCCCCCCACAAAGGCGAGCTTGTCGCCGTGCGTCTCGGCGAACGTGAACGGATCGTTGTTCAGCGCCTTGCGCTCCATCGGGTTGAGCCCGTCAAAGCCGGCGTCGACGATCATATCCAGCGCCGCGGCCGTGCTCCCGCACGAGTGGAACACCACCGGCAGATCATAGCTGTGGAACATGTCCACCAGCTCGGCATAGTAGGGGAAGATCAGCTCCTGGAACACCTTGGGCGAAGCGAACAGGCCGTTCGTGAACCCAAGATCCTCGTACATCCAGAACCCG
>CAYOBT010000534.1:0-2163 GCA_964402205.1 uncultured Anaerolineales bacterium | reverse complement strand
GATACCGACGTATACGCTCGGGGCACGGTCGAAAACTGGTATATGGAGCGCTACACGGATCTGCTGGTCACGGGGCAGGCCCTCAGCGCTCCGGGGCAGCCGATCGACCTGACCACCTATGATGTCCGGTGGCAGACGGCAGGGGCGACCATCGTCAAGACCAACGCTCCCGGCGGGGGAATAACGATGGTGGACGCGGCTAACGGGCTGTTCCAGTTCACCATCACGGCGGCAGAGTCGTTGCTGTTGCCGTACGGGGAGCTGGATCCCGGCATCGAGCACGAGTGCAAGATACGGAGCGCGGCGGGGGTGGTGTCGCTCGTGTGGGACGGCACGCTCCGGGCGCGGCCCACGCTGATCGAGGCCTTCTAATGCCATACAGCGCTTGGGAGGATATGCCTGCCAGTTTGCGGGGCATCGACCCGCCGATCACGGCAGCCCAGGGCACCATGATTGCGGGATGGGCGGAGCGCATCGAGGCGACGGGGACCGACAACGCGTGGGCAATCGCCATAAACCAGTTCCGGCAGCTTTACGAGCCCGTCGGGGGGCGGTGGCAGCGCAAACAGACGGAGGCTGATGTGGTGAACCCAAACGTAATGGCCCAGACGTTTGTCAGCATTGGGGAGGATAGCCCGAGCATCCTGGACCTGGTCTCAGCGTACCAGGAAGCAGCGACCATTAAGGCGCGCGCGCAGGGTCTCCTCCGCAGCCTGACATCTTTCCTATCTCAGCGCGACGTGCCAGAGGCATTGCGCGCCGAGGTCGAGGATGTCCAGCAGGCGTTGCGGCGGACGTGGCGCGACCTTGCAGACGAGGCGACCGCCGGCGGTGCGGATGACGTTCCCGACATCGGGAGCACCGAAGAGGATACGGAAGAGGCGGGGCGGGACGCGGCCGAGGACGTTCCCGCGAAAGAGGCTGCTGGTGACGAGCAGGACGAAGCCAGCGACACCTTGAGGGAGGCGGACATGACCGAACCGACAAGGGCGAGCGAGGCTCGCTCGGAGCACAAACTGGACCTCGAGGGCGTCAAGCTGCTCGAGGGGGAGGAAGGAAAAGTCACGGCGTTCGCAGAGGCAACAATCGCAGAGGTCAGGGCGGGGCATGTGGTGGCCTTGGCGGAGGGGATCACGGAATGGGACGGCAAAGGCCCCCTCAAGCTCACGGCATGCCTAATCCAGCCTGGCCCGGGCAATGAGCGGGATGGACGGTATTACCCGCGCGAAGTCCTGGAGCGGGACGCCCACGTGTTCGAGGGCGGCAAGATGTTCCCGACCGACCACCTTCAAGAGGAAAAGAGCGCGGCTACCGAAGTCGCCGATATCCTCAAGTCGCCCGTGGGCTTTACTGAGGAAGGTGGCATCCTGGCGGAAATCGGGATCTTTGATCCGGCGTTCGCGCGCAAGGCGTACAACCGCGCACAGCTTGGCATGCTGCACAACCTGGAGCTTAGCATCATAGGCGCGGGGGAAACCCAGCGGGGGGAGGTGGGCGAGACGGAATACGACATCGTTACCTCCATCACGCAGGGGTCGGCGGACTTTGTCACGCAGGCGGGGGCAGGGGGCCACGCGGTTGCCATTGGAGAAATCAAGACGCAAGAGGACGCGCAGCCAGAGGACGCAGGCACGGAGCCGGAAGGCGAGGAAGCACCGAACGAGGCGCCTGACGGGCAGGCAGCGCCTGAGGATGCGCAGGAGGCGAGAGCCATGACCAAAGACGAGGTGAAGGGTTACCTCGCAGAGAAGGCGGGGGTCCCGGAGGCGGTTATCGCCCGGGTTGCCGAACGGGAATACGAGACGACGGAGGCCATTGACGAGGCGGTGGCGGCAGAGGTCGCCTACCTCAAAGAGGTGACCGGCAGCGGGCGCCCATTCGGACAGGATGAGGGCACGCCAGCGGGACAGGCCCAGCCGAAAAAGGGGCGGACGATGGAGGAGCACTGCTTTTCAATGATGTTCCTGGCAGGCTATCCCTGAGTCAGCCTCGCAGGATCTCCCGTACCTGGACGCGACGGTGGCGAAGTACATCGGCAATGCAGTGCCCCCATTATTGGCAGAGGCATTGGGGCGGGCGTTGATGGAGGGCTCGTCCTGCACTTTCTGAAGGCCATACTCACATTGGCGATTACATTGGCTATGGCGGCGATAGTTTCTATGG
>CAYOBT010000533.1:0-2165 GCA_964402205.1 uncultured Anaerolineales bacterium | reverse complement strand
CTCACCGCATCGCCGACTCGGTGGCCGAGTTCAGCCTGATGGCGGCTCTCGCCGGTCTGCGGCAAGCCGCGTGGCTGGATCGGCGGATGCGTGCCGGCGCCCGGTGGCCCGGCGAGACGCCCCAGGCCACCCACGAGATCCGCGGATGTCGAGTGGGCGTCTTGGGCATGGGCCATGTCGGGCAACGCGCTGCGAAGCTCTTTCAGGCCGTGGGGGCCGAGGTCTGGGCGTACGATCCCTACCTCCCCACCGAGGGCGCCCGTGCTCGGGGCGTCCGCCTGGCCGAGCTCGAGGAGCTGCTCAAGAGCTGTCTCGTCGTATCGGTGCATCTGCCGGTCACTGACGAAACTCGGCATCTGCTCGGCGCGAGAGAGCTGGGGCTGATCCAGGACGGCGCGGTACTCGTCAACACCGCCCGCGCCTGGGTCATTGACGGCGATGCCCTGCTGCGCGAGCTCGCCACGGGTCGCTTCTGGGCGGCGCTGGACGTCTATGACGAGGAGCCGCCGCCAGCCGACCACGCTTTGCGATCCATGGAGAACGTCCTGCTCACGCCGCACGTCGCAGGCCAGACGACGGAGAGCCACACGTCGCTCTTGGGCGAGATGGTCGACGAGACGGCGCGCTTTGTCCGTGGCGAGCCGTTGCAGCATCAGGTCACCGCCGATATGCTGGCCACGATGGCCTAGGGAAGGAGAGAGGCATGGACCCGAACCGTGTCATGTGGAGCGTCTTTGCCAAGCCCTGGCCGGAGCTGGGCCTTGGCGAGCTGGGGGCGTTGGCGCACGACATGGGGTTTGACGCCGTCGAGCTTCCCGTGAGACCGGGCTACCAGGTCCCGCCCGAGCGCGTCAGCAGAGACCTGGTCGCAGCGGCGCGCCAACTGGCTGATCAAGGCGTCGCCATCGCAAGCGTGGCCGGTCCCGCCGACGACGCCACCATCGTGGCCTGTGGCGAGGCCGGCGTACCGGTCCTGCGCGTCATGGCTTCCATCGAGACTGGGCGGCCCTATGTCCACGAGGAAGCTCGCATCCGCCAAGAGTACGATGCCCTCAGGCCAGCCTTGGAAGCGCACCACGTGACGCTGGGCATCCAGAACCACCTGGGCGATTTCGTCGCCAACGCCCTCGCTCTGGACCGCCTACTCGCCCCCTACCCGGCCGCACCTCATCCCATCGCCGCGGTCTGGGACGCGGGCCACGAGGCGGTCTGCGGCATCCAGCCAGAGCAGGCGCTGGACATCATCTGGCCCCGGATTTGCATGGTGAATCTCAAGAACGCCTACTGGCGACGCGCCAACGGCCCCGAGGCCAGGCAGGCCACGTGGCGATCCTACTGGACCAGCGGTCGCCATGGCCTGGCGGACTGGCGCCGTGTCCTGCAGGCGCTAGCACGCAGGGAGTACCGCGGGGTCATCTGCCTGACCGCCGAGTACAGCGACCATAGCGCGGGCGTCGAGCGCCTTGCCCGTGAGGACCTCGCCTTTGCCAAGGCGCTGTGGGAGGAGGCTCAGCCATGACCGGTACGAGCAACTCGAGGTTACGGGTGGCGTGCATTGGCGCGGGCAACATGGCCAATCTCGTCCACTATCCATCGCTAGCGTCCCTCGACGACGTGGAGATCGCGGCCATCTGCGACCTTGACGCCGGGCGCCTGCACACCACCGCCGAGCGCTATGGCGTCGAGCGGCGCTACACGGATTACCGCGACATGATCGAGGAGATCGCTCCCGACGCCGTCTATGCCATCGGCCATCCGCATGTGATGTATGACGTGTGGACCTGGTGCCTGCGCCAAGGCCTCAACCTGTTCATCGAGAAGCCAATGGGCATGACGATTCATCAGGCCCGTAGCCTGGCCTATCTCGCGGACAAGCACGGCTGCATCACCCAGGTAGGCTTCCAGCGGCGGACGTGCCCGATGGTCGTCAAGCTGCGCAATGCGTGCCTGGAGCGTGGCCCCATCGTGCATGCCGTCTGCCGCTTTTGCAAGTGCTCCATGACGCCGTACCTGGAGGCCCGTGACCGCCTCATCGACGATGGCATCCATGCCGTGGACACGGTTCGATGGATGTGCGGCGGCGAGTTGACAGCGGTCCACAGCCTCGCCAAGCGCGTGGGCACGCCCGACCTGAACTGGTTCGCTGCCGCGATCGAGTTCGACAA
>CAYOBT010000532.1:0-2168 GCA_964402205.1 uncultured Anaerolineales bacterium | reverse complement strand
GGGGAGATCGACGATGCCGAATCTGCCTGGCTCTTGCGCCAGGTCCTCGTACCACGAGGGCACGTAGGGCTCCATGCCGTCATAGGGATACACGACCGTGAGCGCCTCGGCAGTGACCAGGGCCGCTATGAGGCCCAAAGAGACTGCGCGTGCGGACCGATGACGCAGCATCTGCAGGAGCGCCACGCCGCCCCATCCCGCCAGCACACTGAAGGGAAGCGTCAGGGTGTGGTTCCACCGGCTGGCCTCACGGATCATCACAAACAGGAAAGAGTGTCGAAGCCAGGTATAGGGCAAGACCACGTTTGGAAAGGATCGCCGATCGAACTCGAGCTCTGCGCCCAGCGCCAGCAGCGCGCAGGCGAATGCCGCTAGTCCCCAGTACCAGGACCGCTTGGGGTGCGCCACGACGCCTACGATGGCCAAGAGCAGGGCCCCGTACCCGACAAAGGGGGCGCTCCGAGGCCGATCGTAGTAGTTGGTGCGCCATAGATGATGGGCCGGATGTCCCACTGGTGGCGCAATCAGTGCAGCAAGATCCGTCTTGGTGCTGTCGGTTGAGTCGATGACGATGTCGCTGGGTTCTTCCCAGGTATAGAGCGCGCTGAACATGGGCGCGGCAAAGGGCGCCATCAGCGCGCCAGATGCAGCCACGATGAGGCCCGTGTGCAACAGCAACCTACGCCACCCCGCCGGGCGGCGCAGCACTAACCGCCACAGGATCAGCCCGCCCAAGATGAACGCGCCCATCACCAGTTGCTGCCACGCGATGAGGCCGGTCAGTGCGATCCAAAGCGCGGCTGCCATAGCGTCGCGCAAGCGACCGCCGCGGTAGTAGCGCAGCAGAAACATGGCAGCGAGAGGCGTGCCCATCTGGAACATGCGGCTGAAGTGGCTATCCTTCGAGAGGATCCACGGTCGCGCCAGTAGAACCACGCCGGCAAGCAACGCGGCGGCCTCTGTCCAACCAGGTGACAAACCAAGCGCAGGACACTCTTCAAGCAGCTCACGGAAGAGCAGGTATCCAGCATACCCGTTGCCCACAAGGGCGGGGAAGAACATCACGCCGTAAGCTCCGACCGGTCCCACCACGGCTTGGATCGGTAGCCATAGGGCAAAGAGGGCCCACGGTGTGTTGGAAAACGCCAGCGAGACGCCCTGCGGGTAGTAGAGCAGCGTGGTGTAGAAGGGATTCTCGCCGGCTGCGAGCGCCCGGTGCAGTCGCCAGAACTGCCACGGGAAGAGGATCAGATCATTCCCGCGCCCTGGATAGCGCGTGCCCACGTATCGCGCAGCTGGCCAGGTGACCAGCACTGCCAGCACCAGGTAGAACGTCAGAACAGCCATCTGCCGCACAGTAACTGGCCAGATGATCCTTTTTGTCAGTAAGCGTGGCTTCTCGTTCAAGGATTCGCCCCCAAAACCAACGAATGCCCGATTCTTGTACCTACACTAGCCGATCGACAGACGGCTAGCAAGTGCCCATCTGCTGTGTTGCCGTGATGGCGCCACTTGACTAGAATGCGCACTCACGCTCACTAGGCTCCTGAGAGAGGATCTGAGGATGCAGCGACGGCTCACGCTACGTGACTGGCACTGGACGCGCGACCTGGCGATTCTGGCGGGTGCCGTGTTCATGCTGAATGTGGCCATTGGCCTCTCTGATGCCGTCCGCACCAACTTTTTCGTGGATGGCCTCGGCATGTCGGGCGAGCAGATTCTGTGGCTCGAGGGCCTGAGGGAAATCCCTGGCCTGGCCCTGGTGTTCATCGCGGCGGCCATGATGGCCTTGCCGCCACGGGTGCGCGGCGTGGGAGCCATGCTCGTGATGGCGACTGGGTATGCGCTCTATCTGACGGTCCCCAGTTTCGCGGCTTTGGTGCCGGTGGAGATCTTTGCCAGCCTGGGCCTGCACGTGTGGATGCCTCTCCTGACGATCCTGGGGACGGCATTGGTTCCTCGTGACCGCACGGGGAGCGTACTGGGGCTGTTGGGTGGGGCTGCAGCCTTGGCCGTGATCACCGGCATGGGCGGCGCGGCGGCGCTCTCGCGGATTGGCGGCGGTCTGCCGCTGCGCGGCTACTATGTCATCGGCGCGGTGCTGCTGGCACTGGCGGCTGGCCTGCTAATGCTGCTTCCTCGTGGCCTCGGAGAGACGGTCGAGCGTC
>CAYOBT010000531.1:0-2170 GCA_964402205.1 uncultured Anaerolineales bacterium | reverse complement strand
CGCATTGGCCGCTGAGATGCAAAAGGCGTCCTCGATCATACCGCCACGACCATTGATCCACAGGATGATCTCTGCGCCTAGGTAGGATGTGCAGGCCCAAGCCTCGAGGAAATAGCCGTCGTAGCATTGCAGGATCCCGATGGGCCCAAAGTCTAGCCGGAAGACGGTGAACTGGTTTCCCAGGATGCCGCGAGCTTCGGCATCCTGGCCAGCGATGGGCGGCCACCAGTGCGGCGGCGGACCTGCCGCCGGATGCGTCTTGTAGTAGCGGCCTAGCAGGTTTCCTTGGCGATCCACCACGAGCGCGGTAGTTGCCCAGTGCGTACCGTGGGTCTCGACCAGCCCTGCGATGGCATAGATGCCATATCGCGCCGCCAGATCTCGGAACGCGACCACGCGTTCATGCGAGACGGGGATACGTTGGCCGAGGGTGTACTCGGGAAAGACGATCAGATCAGAGCCGAACGCGGCTGCTTTGCCAAAGAAGGGGCGCATACGTTCGATCACGGTATCGTGGTCTTGGTGAAGCTGTACCAGCGTGATGCGGGCAGTGTCGTGCATGAGATCACACCTCTTCTGGCAGGCTTGGCTTGGTCTTGCCTAGATCTTGCGGATGGCGGCAATCCGGGCCACCCGCGATGCATCCGCCATCTGCTTGATATCCTGAAGAGTCTCCCGAGAAAAGGGCGCCACGACCGTCTGTTCCAGGTAGCGGGCCCCCTTCAGCCTTGCGACACGCAGGCGAAGCCTCTTCTCTTGGCGATCCATGTCCGTGAACATCAGGTGATCTGCGGCGCTCTCCAGCTTGGCAATCATCTCCTTCAGCGCGCTCGAGCTCACCGTGAAGAGATACGTGCGGCTCTTGTCCTCGCACAAGGTGGCCTCCAGATGCGCAAGCATGCGCTCGCCATAGGTACGGGAGAAGAGCAACAGGTTCAGCGCAGACGCAAATACCAACGTCCCGAGCTCGCTGGCCCCCAGAGCTCCATCGGCGAGTTCCAGCGATGCTTCCCAAGCATCGGGGCTCACCAGGTTGGCCACGACCTCGTCGTCGCGTATCTGCTCCACCTCATCGGCGGTAGGCTGGATATCGGGCTCAAAACGCACAAAGAAGAACGAGCCTGCATACTCGGCGAGCTGGAGGCCGTACAGCCGTGACAGATCGTCCTCGGTCCATTCGCGATCGGGATACTGGAGCGACATGAGGGCGACCTTGCCTCCCTGCTGAAGCCAGGAAGCTACCATCGCCAGCCCGACGAGGGGTTTCCCCGAACCCCCAGGCCCAGAAATCACCGTCGAGGACGGCACAGGGAGCCCTTCGGGCATGAGTTGATCGATCCACTCCTGGTGTGTGAAGAAACGCTTCATGCTATCAACCTCACGATCTCTATCGAACACGCGATATGCGATTGTTAACCCGGGCAAGGGCACCGCGACAGTTGCGACCACCCGTGCCCTTCCACGCTTTACAACTTGGCAATCGTCTCCCTAGCCGGGCGCTGCGGCCGCTACCGCTCGGACATGACTTGGGGAACACCCTCCGCCACGCTGCCTGTCAGGCCATCCACCGCAATGCTCTCGATATCGCTTGCGTCATTGATGCGGACGACCGCCTGAATGGGTCGCGGCTCGGAAAGCTCCAACCCGTCGATGACGACGTGCGCACAATCCTCGATGAGGACGCCGACGGCGCTTTCCGCGGGAATGTCTGGCCTACGATGGACGGTCTCGAGGCGATTGTTCCGCAGGGTAACCCCATCGGCGCTTCCTAGGTAGATGGCGTTGCGCGGCCAGTCTCGGATGGTATTGTCCTCTATGGCGATGTCGCGCTGTCCACGCCAAGCCGCTAGCCCGAAGCCAAGCTTGTTGCCCTTGACCTGGATGGCCGCGCCATCGGGTTGCAGCCCGTAGGACCCGCAGAATCCCACGTGCTCGATGACATTGCTGCGGATGGTGATATCCCGTGACATGGGCCCTTCCGGCCAATCGGGCTCATTGGCGATCACGATGTCATTGCCCGAGAGGTTCCGCAGCGTGTTGCCCTCGATGAGGCCGTGGCCAGACTTGATAAAGATGGCGTACCGACGGTGGTTCTGGAAGGTGTTGTTGACGATGGCGAACCCCTCGCCGCAGGCGTCACGATTGTACACATGGTCGGCCGTGCGATAGT
>CAYOBT010000530.1:0-2182 GCA_964402205.1 uncultured Anaerolineales bacterium | reverse complement strand
CAGATCGGCGTGCTGCAGCAGGTTCATCCCGCCCTGCGCACCACGCGGCATACGGCGCAGCTCTTTGAGCGCATGCGCGCGCGCCATGACGCCATCGTAGAGGAGACGGAAGACATCTCGCCAAGTGCTTCCGGCTCCGACGAGCCCACGCCGCCCTCGCTGGGTCTCTGCTACCTTGCATTGCTCACGAGCCAGATGAACGCCACCGAGTTGGCCGAGCTCGCCCAGCGCCTCCTGGTCCCTGAGCGCGATGCGCGGCTGCTGCACGAGGTGATGGCGCTCCGCGAGTCGCTGGATCAGCTCAACGCCGACGCCATGCTGCCCAGCGCCATCCGCAGGCTGCTCGGCCCCTATTCGCGCGAGGCACGCGTTGTGCTCTCGGTGCTCAGTCAGGAGCCACGGGTCATACGCCGTCTACGCATGTACGATGAGGAGCTCGTCCACGTGAGCCCGCGGGTGGATGGGCACTACCTGAGAGAGCTGGGCTTGCCGCCTGGACCAGTCTATGCAGAGATCCTCGCCGATGTGCGTGACGCCCTCCTCGACGGTCGCATCGAGACGGTAGACGAGGAGCAAGCGCTAGCACGGCGCTTGGCCGCCGCCGCCCGCACGACCTGACCTTGCGGTCGTGTATCCTTGCCGTCACGAAAAGATGCGCGTGATCTCGTCCACACCAAACCGGATGAGAGGCCTCTCCACACCGCCTCGGACCATACGCGTCCCGTCTTCGCGTCGCGTGAGACGCCCGATGCGGGCCGCGGGAATCCCCGCCGCCCGGTACCTCGTCAGCAGATCGTCGACGCCGTCATCCGAGACGGTCACAAGCAGCGCGCCGGAGGCGATCGAGCCGAGGGGATCCAGCCCGTAGGCCGTGCACAACTCGGCTCCCTCCTCGAGGATGGGGATGCGGTCCGCGTCTAGCCAAAGCCCAGTGTTGGCCGCCAGAGCCAACTCCTGAAGTCCTGTAGCCAACCCGCCCTCGGTGGGATCGTGCATGGCATGAACCCCAGCGACGTCCGCCGCGATACGAGCAGCCTCCAAGACACTGATACCTGGATCGTGCAAAAAGCCCTGGCAGCGTCTGATGAAGGCATCATCATAGCCACGCTCACGCAGCTCTTCTGCCTTCTCGTAGGCGATCACCGAGACCGCCTCGATGGGGATGCCCTTCACCAGGACCACGCTGTCGCCGACCTTGGCGCTGGCCGTCGTGAGTAGGCGCTCTTTGGGTACCTCGCCGATCAGGACTCCCACCACGATAGGACGATCCAAGCCGTGGGTTACTTCTGTGTGCCCACCTACCAGGTGGATCCCCAAGGCATCGGCTGCGCCACGTAGCTGGGCAAAGATCTCCTCGACCAGCTCGCGAGTGGTGCGGCCCTCCGGAAGCAAGAGCGTGTTCAGCATCCACAACGGCGTCGCGCCGCTCGTGGCCACGTCATTCGCGTTCACGTGGACGGCGTACCAACCGATCTGATCGGTAGCAAAGGTGATGGGATCGGTCTTGACCACCATGTAGGTGCTGCCCATATCGATGACGGCCACATCCTCGCCGACACCCGGGCCAGTGATGAGCCGCTCATGCGCCATTCCCGTCCGGCCCAGCAACTGGTCCATGAATTCGAGAGGCAGCTTCCCAGTCGGCAGAATCGGATCCATCCCGAGCACTTCCTTTCATGTGCAATGGCGCGCTGGGATAGGATCATCCCAGCGCGCCACGAGCGTAGCAACACGAAGGTCAGCCGTCAAACAGACGTGCGTCCCTAGGCCTTGGGCGGTATCAGCAAGAACACCAGGTTGAGCAGGATGCCGACGACGGCGGCCGTCGCGATGGCTGGCAAGCCCCCAGGGAATGCCACCTCGAGGCCAGGGATCATGATCGGAATCGCCCCGCCCTCGAACATAGAGCCACCAATGCCAAGCACCAGGATCACGGCCCCAATGCCGAGCTGACGAGGATCGAACAGGTCCACGTTCTCCGACTGCATGAGTGCCACGCCCTGCAGGCCGATGATGCCAAACAGGAACACGGCCAACCCCCCCGTAACGGCTACGGGCAGCGTCTCAACGATGGCGGCCAGTTTGCCCAGAAAACCTAGGCCCATGGCGATGGCACCGGCCGCGATCAAGACCGGACCGGAGTAGTTGCGCGTGATGGCCATGAGTGAGTTGTTCTCGCCAT
>CAYOBT010000529.1:0-2192 GCA_964402205.1 uncultured Anaerolineales bacterium | reverse complement strand
CAGGCCCGGGTCACCGGTACTGTGAACGGTGACCTCGTCGGCCGGAACCACGAATCGGAGATCGGGCCCAATCCCCTCGCCGCCTGGCGACAGGATGGCGTTCATCCAATACTGGTACGACACCGGTCCCTCGCTCAGATTCTCCAGACGCGTGCCGATGCGCAAGGCGGCCTCATCTGGCAGCAGCGTCACGTCGATCTCGGCTCGCATGTTGCGACTGCGCTCCAGGATGCTGATGCGCACCGTGACGCCACCATCCTCACGCGCCATGGGGAGCACATCCCAAGGCTCGGCGGTGAGGTACCCGTGCTCGTCAACGGGCAAGCACCATTCCATCCCTCCCACTGCCAGCCACCAACCCTGGTCCAACGGCCCCCAGTGCGTCGGCTTGACCATGGGCGCGGTCCAGAACAGGTCCTGTCCCGTCGGCAGGAAACGCGCCTGATAGAGCCTCCCGCCGAGCTCGGGCAGGAAGGTTAGGTCCAGGTAGCGGTTACGAACGCGCAACGCACGATAGACGACCGGCTCGGGTGGCGTCATGGCACTGCGATCAAGAAGCGGATAGGGATGCCCTGCGCCAGCTGGATCGGTGTAAAGACCGGCTTGGTACCCCATGGTCTCCAGCGTGATCTCGTCCCACCAGGCAGCGACCTTGGGTTGCGACGTAGCAGCCGCAGCGACCTCGGGCGTCGCCGTAGCCGGCGTCGACGTGGAGCGAACCGTCGGCGAGGGCCGAGGCGTCGCCGAAGCGGGGTGCCTTACGGCGAAACGTGCTCGCCGCTCTGTCTCGTTCCCGGCGGCATCCTTGGCGATGACCTGCAGCTCGTACGTGCCTGGCGCAAGGGAACGCGTGTCGAGGTTGTGGATGATCCGCTCGGCCGCGGCCTCGGCGACCAGTTCGCCATCAAGGTAAAGCCGCAACGACAAGAGGGGGCCGTTATCAGCCGCGTCGGCCTGCACCTTCAGGCCGTCTTCCGCCAGCACCGTCGTCGCTGCCAGATCTAGGCTAACGGACGGCGGGGCAATATCATCCAGCTCGCGACTGACTGTCAGCGCCTCGCCGGCCGCTACGCTGACCGCGACGTCGTCAAAGCCATAGCCATCCCGTGACAGACTGATGTCGTGGGTTCCGGGAGCGAGCTCCAGATCCAGCGGAGTCTCACCGCGCCGCTGGCCTGCTACCCAGACCGAGGCGCCAGCGGGGTCGCTCAGAACGGCGACACGAGCAGGCGCCGCTGTGGTTGGCAGCGGCGTTGGCAAGGCAGGGAGACGCCGACACGCCACAAGCGCTGGCAGCAGCACCGCCACCAGGAGCCATCGGGGGACAAACCATTGTGGTGGCCAGACACGACGTCGCATACGGCGATTATAGAGGACGCCAGGGGCCTTTCCAAACCAGCGCATGTTGGAGCCACCTCCGTCTCCATGCTATAATCTGATATTGTTAGCGTCATCCCCGCGCTTGCTCAGAGGTGCGCCCAATTCCATGTACTTGAGGCCCTGGCAGCCCCACAGACGTAAGTCGATCTGGCCATGGTTCCTGGCCGTGATCGTGGCCGTTGCGGTTGGCTGGTTCCTCTATTCCAAGCAGCGTGAGATCTTTGAGGCCATCGCGGGGCCTCTGCCAACCCCCACACCAACCGAGATCAGCGCTCGTGAGTACGTTGCCGAGGCCGATCGCGCCTTTGAGCGTGGGCAGCTCGACGCGGCCATCGCCAAGTACCGGCGCGCCACGGAGCTCGATCCCACGCTGGCCGTCGCCTATGCCCGATGGGCACGCATCGAGACGCTCCGAAGCGATACGGAAGCCGGCGTCAACCTGGCACGTCGAGCCACAGAGCAAAGCACGGCGGATCCCCAAGAGGCCGCGGAGAGCCTGGCCATCCTTGCCATGGCCCTCGACTGGGCCGGCAAAGCCCCCGAGGCCGTCGCCATGGCCCTCAAGGCCACCGATCAGGATCCTTCATCGGCCATCGCGCACGCGTATCTGGCCGAAGCCTATGCCGATAGCGGACGCATTCCCGATGCGCTAGAGACTGCCGACCAAGCGCTAGAGCTGGCTCCGGACGACCCACTCGTCCTACGCTCCGTCGGCTATGTGCACGAAGCTACCGGGCAGTACCAAGCTGCTATCGGTTACTATGAGCAGGCCATCGCGAGTTGAGGAGCAGAGGCTGGAGACGCTAGAGGGC
>CAYOBT010000528.1:0-2196 GCA_964402205.1 uncultured Anaerolineales bacterium | reverse complement strand
GTCTCGATGAGGACCTGGTCGCGGCTGGGGTCGGGCGGCGAATCCAGGCTGGCCAAGCGCATCTCGGCGCGCTCGGGGTAGGTGATGGCTAGCAAGCGCATGGGGACCTCCTAGTCGTTGCGGGCAATCGTTGCGAGGTAGAGCTTCGGCTCGACCTGGGTGGCAAGCCTCAGCGAGCGCTCCACATCCAGTCGGCCGGAGCCATAGAGGGTATCGGGGCCGGCGGCGCCCAAGTCCTGGGCAGGGGCCTGGAGGAACATCCGCAGGCGGCGCGCGTCGAGCTGCATGCCCGGGCGCGCGGAGGGCGCGTGGGTCAGGATCATGGCGGCGGCGCCGGCCACGTGAGCGGCAGCCACCGCGGTGCTGGCGCGCGTCTTGTAGCCATCGCCCAAGTCCAGCGTCAGCACGCCCGAGGGATGCCACTCGGAGCCGCCACCGGGCGCCGCCATGGCCACGCCTGAACCGTGGTTCGCATCCCAGGTCAGCTCGTCGTTCCAGGTGGTGGACGAGACGGCCATCACGTGCTCGGAGGAGGCGGGATAACCCACGGTGGACGCTTCGGTGTCCCCGGTGCCGGCGACGATCAGCGCGCCTTGGGCGGCGGCGGCCTCCAGGGCGGCCTCGACGGCGGCGTCCGACGATGGCAGCGTCCCGCCAATCAGGATCACCTTCGCCGCCTGGTCGGTCGCATAGGCGATGCCGTCAGCCAGGGCGTCGGCGACAAGGGCGCCGGTGTCGGTGTAGGTAACGCGTACGGGCAGGATGCGCACGTCACCGGACCGGGCCATCCCCGCGATGCCCAGGCCGTTGTCGGTGCCTGCCGCCACCACGCCCGCCAGCGCCGTCCCGCGCCCGATGGTGTCCTCGGGGACGGCGTCATCGGCCACGAAATCATAGCCCGGCAACAACCGCCCCGCGAGCTCGGGGTGGTCCGTCACGACGCCAGAGCTGAGGATGGCCACGGTGACGGGCGCCGTCGCCGTGATGGCCAGCGTATCCTCATGGGCCCAGGCTTCGGGCACATCGCTGATGGCCAGCGCCCACTGCTCGTTGATGCGGGGATCAGTCGGCGCCAGGAGCAGGTCCGTCTTACGGATGGCGGCATAGGCGTCGATGCGTCCGTGGCCATAGTAGGGGTCGGGGCCGGGCGAGCTCTTGTCCACGGCGCTGGATTCCATCAGCACCCGGACCATGTCCAGCGAGAGGCTCGGATCCAGCGACCAGATCAGGGCAGCCAGGCCAGAGACGTGCGGGGCCGCCATGGACGTGCCCTGCATATGGATATAGCCGGCGGGATACGTGCTGTAGACCATGTCGCCGGTGTTGCCCCGCAGCGTGTTGTCCCCGCCCGGCGCGGCTAGATCGCAGTGGGGACCGTAGGTGCTATAGGAGGCGCGTCGGTCGGTGGGGCCGGTGGCGGCCACCGCCAAGACGTTGTTCAAGGCCGCGGGATAGTACACGGTGTCGTCGCCGCTATTCCCCATGGAGGCCACCACCAGGACGCCCTGGGCATAGGCGGCGTTGATCTCGTCTTGGAGCGCGTCCCAGCCGTCGCCACTGCCGCCCAGGCTCAGGTTGATGACGTCGGCACCGTTGGCCACGGCCCAGTCGATCCCCAGGGCTATCGCGGCCAGGTTGCCCTGACCGAACTCGTCCAGCACCCTCACTGGCATGATCTTGGCGCCCCAGGAGACGCCCGCTACGCCCGTGCCGTTGTCCGTCTCCGCGCCGACGATGCCCGCGACGTGCGTGCCGTGGCCGTGCTCGTCGGTGGGGTCGCTGTCATCATCCCAAAAGTCATAGCCGGGCACCAGCTTGCCGGTGAGATCGGGGTGGGTCAGGTCAACCCCGGTATCGATGACGGCCACAGTGACCTCGCTGGCGGGCGGTTCGCCCGTGGTGATATCCCAGGCAGCGGGCAAGCCCACGATGGGCAGGTTCCATTGGTAGAGGGCATAGTAGGTATCGTTGGGCGTCTCGAGCGCGTACACCAGCCAGTTGGGGTGGGCATAGGCGATGCCGGGGGTGGAGCGGAGCCTCTCGATGGCGGCCAGCTCTTGCCCGACGGGCACCTGCCAGAGCTCGGCCCTGGTGAGCTGCGAGCGCCAGGCCACGGTGGCATCGAGCTGGGCGCGCAGATCCGATGCGGCCATCACCGCCACGCCCTGATCCAGCTTGACCAGGAGTTGCCCCGGC
>CAYOBT010000527.1:0-2200 GCA_964402205.1 uncultured Anaerolineales bacterium | reverse complement strand
CGAGGTGGGCCACGCAGGCGTGGGCATTCTGGTGATCTATGACACGCCCGACCATGAGAACCTACGCTTTGACAACATCCTGGCGCACCATTGCTACGGCATCTTTACCAGAGACATGCCCGAGGGGCCAGCGCGCACCAAGGCCATCGCCGATCGCGTGTTCCTGTCGGCAGGCATCCTGATCACGGCCGCGCCCATGACCCTTGAGCCCGATCAATACGTCTGCCGGGACATCCGCTTTGACAACATCGAGGGTACGCACAACGCCGATAGCATCGCCCTCGACCCGTACGACGGCGACATCAACGGCGGCGCGACGTCCATGGCGCAAACGGACCCGTCAGAGCGTAGCGAGTACGCCTTCCGCGACATCATCTTGAACCATCTCGACCTGCACGACGACGACGGTGCCAATCCTGGCGGCATCCCCGATTCTTTGCGGCTCTTTCGTTGCAGCGGGCTGACGCTGCTCAACTCGCGGCTGGACAAGGCCTGCGGGCAGAACACTTCCACGGGCACGGCGTCCACCATTCTGGTAGGCGTTGACGACACCACGTTCGTCAACAGCATGTTCACGCGCACGCCCGACACCGACTCGCCGGATCAGTGCGGCATCGATTTCGAGGCCTACAACCGTCGGGTGCGGCTACGCAACTGTTACTTTGGCCACAACGCGGGGCCAGGCGTCGAGTTCCTGGATATCCATGGCCCCGAGGCCTTTAGTGAGGATAACGAGGTGACAGGCAGCGCCTTTGAGGGGAATGGCTGGGGCGCCCACGGCGGCCAGGCGAACTCGGGCGGCATCCATCACCATGGCGCCGACGTGGCCACGGGGGTGATCCGCGACAACCTGGTATACGAGCCCGGCAAGCCGCTCTATCACGGCGAGTTTGTGGGATTCGAGCTTGCGCACAATCTGCAGGCGATCCGTCCGATGGCCAACGCGCTCGTGGATTTTGCAGGAACGCAAGGCGAGAAGGGGTGGCGCTACCAGGTGTGCAGGCCCGACGCCGATTGGCAGGATCTGCCCACCTTTGACCAGGACCGCCAGGTGTGGTGCTACGCGCCCGATGGCAAGCTGGTCTGGATCAGCCGCTTTGAGCAGTTTGCCGCGGAGAGCGGGACCTGGGTGGCGCGTGCCTGGGAGGCGCCAACCGCGGGCATGATCGCCATTCGCAGCCGCGCCCTCAAGACCTACGCCGGCGGCTCAAAGGTGGGGCTGCGCATCACGCGGAATGGCGAGGAATTGTGGGGCCAACCCGCTTGCGAGGGAGCCGAGCGGGATGGCTATGAGACGGTGCTGGATGACGTGCCCGTCTCCGAGGGCGACGTCATCCGCTTCGAGGTGAGCGGTCCCGCGGGGTGGTTCATCGACGCCGTGTCGTGGGCGCCAACGCTGGCGTACGTGGGATGAGGCTCGTGAGGACAAGCGCGGGCTACTCACGCCAGACCTAGCTCGGGCAAGCATCGAACGGCCAGCATCGGGGCATGGTCCCCGATGCTGGCCGTCGCGTCCTCAAGGCTGATCAGCCGTATGCTTTGCGTCCGCCTCTAGGCCAAGCCCCCTTGGCGCCGCAACTCGGCCTGCACCTGGCCCACATCCACCCGCCGCGGTGGAACGCCGGTCCGCGCCGACACGGCGGCTGCGGTGCCTGCCGCCTGCCCAACGACCATGGTATGCGCCATCACGCGGAGCAGCCAGGGATTCTTTGAGCTGATGCTACGCCCTGCCCCAACGAGCAGGCCCTCGACACCTCGCGGCAACAGGCAGCGGTAGGGCAAATCGGATGAATCAGTATGGCAAACCTGAGAGCCCCACGCGTTGGGGCCCGGGTGCTTGACCACGTTCTCATAGCCCAGAAACCGACCCACCGCATCTGCGTGGCGCACCCCCGCCTGCATCATCGACGCCGCGAACGAGAACGCGCCGTCGAGATAGCGGGAGACCCGCACGCCCAGATTAGCCGCCGTACCGACGACAAAGGCGTCTGAAAAACCAGGCACATAGTCGCGAAAGACGTCTGCGACCGTGAACGCCATGCGCCGCCCGTCCTGGACGCTGCGCGTGATGAGCTCCGCGTCCAATCCATCGAAACGCGTGAACCCTGTGATGACGTGCACGATGCCCGCGCCGCGGACGGCATTCGCGCCGCGGACGGCATTCGCGCCGCGGACGGCATTCGCGCCGCGGACGGCATTC
>CAYOBT010000526.1:0-2206 GCA_964402205.1 uncultured Anaerolineales bacterium | reverse complement strand
TCCGCCACGTGCACCTCGGCGACGTGGCCGTACACGGTATAGACGGGCTGGCCACGCCAGAGCGAGCGATGCTCCACGATGATCGCCTGCCCGTAGAAGCCGCTGCGAGCACCCACTACGCGCGTCACGTCCTCGCCGGCAAAGACGACCTCGCCATCGGCCGCGGCTAGGACGGGCGTCCCAAGCGGATTCACGAACTCGACGCCGTGGTGGATGGGATAGGCGCCCCCGCCACGCGACCCATAGAGGTAGAACAGCGCCACATGCTGCTCGTACGGCGGGGCAATGGGACGCCGGAGCAGATAGTGGTCCTCACGTGGCCGAGGCGTCGCGGGGGGCGTTCTCGTGGCCGTTGGCTGGGCGCTAGGCGTACCCGATGCCTGCGGGCCACTGGAGGTCGGCGTCTTGGTCACAACACCCAGCGTGGCCAGGGCCTTGGACGTGCGGCTACCACGAAGCAAGAGATCCCCCATCGGCCCTGAGCCGAGCAGCACCAGCACTAGCGCCACTAACAAGGCACCTATAGCCACGAACTGCGGCATACGGTTGAGCTTGGGTTGCGGATCCTCCATGCCATCCTCGTTCAGACGCCAATAGACCTTGCGGAACACCGATTATAGCGTCGCGGCGTGCGCCGCGCAATCTAGCTCCGCCCCCACTTGAGAGAGAGGCGCCCCGCGCCTAGAATAGAGATGTATGCAAAGAGGAGAGCCATGCGCTTTGACATCTTGACCCTGTTTCCCGGCATGTTTGATGGCGTGTTCTCCGAGAGCATCGTCGGGCGCGCGCGGGACGCAGGCCAGGTCCAGATCGCCATCCACAACATCCGCGACTATGCCCTGGACAAGCACCACGTCACCGATGATGCGCCCTATGGCGGTGGCGGCGGCATGGTGCTCAAGCCAGAGCCCATCCTGGGGGCCTTGGAGACCGTCCTGGATGCCGAGACCATCGCCCGCCAGAAGGCCACGGGGCAGATCGAGACGCCCGTCGCGTTACTCAGCGCGGCCGGCACCCCGTTCGATCACGACATGGCGCGTGCATTCGAGCGTTTCGGGCAGATCATGCTGATCTGTGGGCGGTACGAAGGCGTGGACGAGCGCGTGAGCGAGCTCGCCGTGACGCACGAGGTGTCCATCGGCGACTATGTCCTATCTGGGGGCGAGATCGCGGCTATGGTCATCGTGGAGGCGGTCACGCGGCTGGTGCCTGGCGTACTGGGCGACATGCGGGCCATGGTGGAGGATTCGCACGCCAACGGCCTGCTCGAGTATCCCCACTATACCAGGCCAGCCACTTTCCGAGGGCTCTCTGTGCCAGACGTGCTGGTATCGGGCGACCACGCCCGCGTGGCGCGTTGGCGGCGCGAGCAGGCGCTGCAGCGGACATGGGAACGTCGTCCCGACCTGCTGGAGGACGCCGAGCTCTCCAAAGCCGACCGCGCCTTTCTCGAAAGCCTTGAGGATCAGCAAAACGCACCAGCCTAGTCACGCCCACACGGACCGCCCCGCGCATCCTATCGCCGTTTGGTGTCATCCGCGCCCCATGCTATAATCTCCGCTTGTGACTAGCAACGAAAGGCGGTAGCGAACCATGACAGACATTCTTCGCACGCTGGCGCCCGAGCCAAACCCGAACATCCCCGACCTTCGGAGCGGCGACACGGTGCGCGTGCACGCGCGTATCGTCGAGGGCGATCGCGAGCGCGTGCAGGTGTTCCAGGGTGTGGTCATCCGGATGCGACGCGGCGCCGACGGCGGGAGCTTTACGGTACGCCGCATCGCCGCGCACGGCATCGGCGTGGAGCGCACATTCAAGCTGCGCTCGCCGCGCCTCGACAAGGTAGAGATCGTTCGCCGGGCCAAGGTGCGTCGGCGACAGCTGCACTACCTGCGCAAGGCCAAGGGCAAGGGCCGTCGGCTCAAGGAAGACCGCTCCAGGCCAGGCGCTGCATAGGCGCCCCTGCCATTGCCAGTAGGTAGGCGGGGCTCGCGTCAGAGCGCTCCGCTTCCCAAGGCACGCATCGCCTCCACCGCTCGGGCCTGGCCACTTTGGCTGGGCAAAGCAGTGGAGGTGAGTTTGTGATACCAACCATTGCTAGGCGCCATCCCATCCCACCACCCTGGGGAGGGCAGGATGCTCCACCGGCCCAATCTGTCGCTCGAGTCGGCCTTGTGGCGTGCGGGGCACCGCGCCGTCGCAGGAG
>CAYOBT010000525.1:0-2214 GCA_964402205.1 uncultured Anaerolineales bacterium | reverse complement strand
AACGTGGCCAAGATCATTGTGGACGCCTTCGGGCTCAAGCCCATGGGCACAGTGGAAGAGGGTCTGGCCAGCATCGTGGCCACCGCCTAGCAAGTTCGGGGAACGATGGCGGTGCCGCGCTGCGCCCCCGCCATCGCCAACCAGAAGGAGAGCTTTCATGCACATCATCCGAGCGCTGGAGGCGCCAGAAGTGGAGACGCCACATCGCGCTAGCGTGCGGCCCATCCATAGCACGGAACACGTTCAGGTCACGCTGATTACGCTCGAGCCGGGAGAGGCGTTGCGGCCACACATTACGCCGGTAGATGCCACCTTCTACGTGCTAGAGGGAGAGCCCACCGTCGAGATCGGCCAAGAGCGCCAGGTGGCGCCGGCGCATAGCCTGGTCCACAGCCCGGCCAAGATCGTCCATCGCGTGCTCAACGAGCGCACCGATCGCGTCCGTTTCCTGGTCATCAAGACACCGCGTCCATCCGATCCATCACGCATTCTCTAGGAGAGACCCTAATGCCCAGCAACCCACTCGTCTTTGCGATCGTCACGTTCTTCCACGACCTCTTCACCGCTGCATGGATCGGTGGACTGCTCACCATGGCGACCACCGTCATGCCTGCGACGCTCAAGACGCTAGGACGCGGCGCTGACGCCAGGCGCGTCCTGAACGCGATCCAGATGCGCCTCAGCCGCTGGGTCTATGTCAGCATCGTTGGACTAGCCGTCACTGGTATGCTACTGGGACGGCGCGCGGGGGCAACGGGGCTGTTCCAGTTCGGCACGCCCTACCAGGTGGCACTGTCGATCAAGCACCTGCTCTACCTGCTGATGATTGCGCTGGCTCTGGTTCGTAGCCTCTATCTGGCTCGGCCCAGCGTCGGCCCCAGACCTAGGCCCAGCGCCGAGCATCTCTCCACCCGCGAGCGCCTCTCGGCGGCTGTGATGATGCTGAACGTGGCCCTGGGCATCGTGGTGCTGTTCCTCAGCACGTATCTAGCGGCACTGAGCCTGCCCGGGCCCGCATAGACCCGATCGCCTCTGGGTGGCCGCCAACACCGTGCGGCCACCCTTCTCGGTATCACAGAGCTTGACTCCCATCCCCCTCGCGTCTATCCTCCACAGTTGCTGAGCCGTTTGTCCCAAGGAGGCTCCGTGGAGTACCGGACGCTGGGCCGTACAGGCGCGCGCATCAGCGCCATCTCCCTAGGCACCGAATACATCCAAGACGCCAACCAGGAGCGCATGAGCGCCGTCATCGATGCCGCCCTGGAGAGAGGTGCCAACTACCTCGACGCATGGTACGCCGAGCCAACGTTCCGCGACCGCCTGGGTGTCGCTCTGCGTGACCGACGCGACAACATCCTGATCTCGGGGCACCTGGGCGCCACCCACCAAGATGGACAGTACGTGCGCACGCGCGACCCCGACCTCGCCGAGAAGTTCGTGCTCGACTATCTCGAGCGCCTGCAAACGGACCACGTCGACGTCTTGTTCCTCCATAACTGCGACGAATCCGAGGACCTCGATGCCATCCTTGCGCCGGGTGGTCTGGCGGATCGCGCCCTGGCCATGCAGCGAGCCGGGCGTACGCGCTGGATCGGCTTCAGTGGGCACACGCCAGCCACGGCCCAACGCGCCGTCGAGACGGGCATCGTGGACGTGCTGATGTTCCCCCTCAACCTGACGGGGCACGCGGCGCCAGGCAAGGCCGAGCTGCTGGCCGCCTGTTCCCGCACCAATGCGGGCCTCGTGGCCATGAAGCCCTTTGCCGGAGGCATGCTCTTTCAGCCTGAACCAACGCTTCAGGCCAATAGGTTCGTCTCCGGCGGGAGAGAAGCCACGCTGCACCGGCGCGAACCCGTAGCAGCGGCGACGTGCCTCGCCTATGTGCTGGCCCACGACGAGGTGAGCACTGTCGTGCCAGGATGCGCAACTGTCGAGGAGGTAGCAGAAGACCTGGGCCTCTGGGATGCGCCCGCACAAGAGCGCGATTTCAGCCAGGTGCTGGCGAGCTTTGCCACCTATGAGCCGGGGCACTGCGTCTACTGCAACCACTGTCTGCCCTGCCCCGCTGGCATCGATATCGCGGCCGTGAACCGTCTGCTAGACCACGCTTTGGTGCACGGCCTAGACGACGAGCTCAGTGGGCGCTATCGGGCACTGCAGCCCAATGCCGACGATTGCCTGGCCTGCGGCGATTGCGAGGCACGCTGCCCGTTT
>CAYOBT010000524.1:0-2223 GCA_964402205.1 uncultured Anaerolineales bacterium | reverse complement strand
CTCGGTGCGCCAGCCGTCCATGATGTGAGCCTGCGCAAAGCATTCGCGCTGAAAGCTGATCTCGTGGCATCCCTCGCCCGCCAAGACGACCGCCGGATCGATGGCAGCCATCTGCTCTTGCAGCCGCTCGAGGCCTTGTGGCATGTTGGCGTTCTCGACAAGGCCATTGTCGGCGTTCCAGACGCAGAGAGTCTGATCGATAAAGGCTGCGGGGACGTCGAGCTCGTCGCATGCGGCGCGCAGCCGATCGATCAGCGTGCGCCGCCAAAGCGCCAACCCCGGATGGATGTAGCCCATGCGCGTATGCTCGTGGCTCTCGGGCGGCCAGTACCAACCTTGGGGAGCGTTATTGTAGGGATCCCGCACCTGCCAGTCACGCACTCGAGTATAGAGGGGATGGCGTTCCCAGCAGGAAAAGTAGTTGAAGTGAGGCATCACGCGAAAGCCCATCTCGTTGGCACGCGCGACAAAGGCCTGCGCCTCGGGCGATGGGTCATAGTCTGGATAGTTGATGTCATAGCCGTCAGTGCGCCAGCCCGGAACATGCAACAAGGTCCGTTCCGGTGGAAAGAGCGAGGCCAGTTCGTCCAGCAAGGGCGGATGTAGGGCGCACCACTGGACCGTGAACGCGATCTTGCCCACCCACGCCGGTCGCAACGCCCGCTTGGCTGCCAAGCCGTAGGCCGTCTCCATCCAATCGCGGTAGCGGTCTGCGGGCACGCGCCAGTCACCGTCGTACGCGTTCAGCCGCCACTCGACACCCCCGGCTGCCCGGTTCTGCGCCAGAGGACCGACCTCCTCGCTGTCAAAGCCAAGCGTAGCCCGACCATCAGAGGCACGGGCAAGGTTCAGCGCCTTGAAGACGCCCCAACGATCCTCAGCGTGGACCATCATACTCGCCCCGTCGCGCTGGGCGATGGCTAGCTGCGCGTTCCACACGAAGGGCCATCGGAAACGCTGAGGCGCCGGATACGGCCGCTCCGTCGCGACGGAAAGCCCGTTGATGCAAGGAAGGATCAGCTCTGCCTCGGCTTCGAAGGGGATATTCCAGCGCGCGGCCACCACGCCCCTCCGCGCGCTCTGCCCAGATGGCGTCACGCACAGATCGCCCGTCTCTGGATCCAGCCGCACAAAGAGTTCGCGGTCCGAGTCGGCGCCCTCCAGGATCACCCTCGCCGCCAAGTCCGACAAGCCGACGACGCGGACCTGCTGGCGCACATCAGCCTTCAGGACGCTGCCATCGGTATACGTCAACTCCAGCGGCCAGCCATCCTCGTCCCGTCGACAGAACTCGACGCCTTTGGCCTTGGATCGAAAGCTCACCAAGGCGGCACCATCCAGATGCGCTGCGAACCGTCGCGCGTCTATCTCCAGCCCGCCATCCCGAACAATGATACGCATGTCTCCTCCCCGCCGTCATTGGTCCCGCGGCACAATGGGGCTATTATAGGCACACTCTTGGAGCATCAGAAGCGGTTGCGCACGGTCAGCGGAGGCCAACGTTGGGGACACAGGATCGGTTTCGAGGCGCATTGTTGGGGTTGGCGGTAGGGGACGCGGTGGGCACAACCCTCGAGTTCCAAGCGCGAGGAACCTTTGCGCCGCTAACGGACATGATCGGTGGCGGTCCTTTCCGGCTGGAACCCGGGCAGTGGACCGACGACACTTCCATGGCGCTTTGCTTGGCCACGAGCCTGGTGGAGCGCGTGGGCTTTGATCCCAAGGATCAGATGGACCGCTATGTGCGGTGGGTAACCCAGGGCTACCTCAGCAGTACGGGCACGTGCTTTGACATCGGCAACACCGTCAGCGATGCCTTGCGACGCTATGAGCGCACGGGTAACCCCTTTGCCGGATCGACGGACCCCTACTCGGCGGGCAACGGCAGCATCATGAGGCTGGCGCCCGTCGCCTTGGCCTACTATCCAGACATGGGAGTCATCGAGGGCTATGCCGCCGAGAGCTCTCGAACGACGCACGGCGCCGAGGAGTGTCTCGATGCGTGTCGGCTTCTGGGGCGCGCGCTCGGTCGCGCGTTGGGGGGCCAGGGCAAGAGCGAGGTGCTACTGGGCGATGCGGAGAGCTTCTGCGGGGCGGGCAGGATCGTCGACATTGCACGAGGCGCCTACCGTCAGAAGACGAGAGACGACGTCCGCGGCACAGGCTATGTGGTCAAGAGCCTGGAGGCTGCACTCTGGTGCGTCGACCGGACGGAGACCTTTC
>CAYOBT010000523.1:0-2223 GCA_964402205.1 uncultured Anaerolineales bacterium | reverse complement strand
ACTTGGTCGACATACTTCTGTCGGACCTCTTCCAGGGTATCACCGAGGAAGAGGGCCGACAGAAGTATGTCGACCAAGTTCCGATGAGGCAGCGTCACTCGCTAGGAACACCATCACGTTGGCCACGTCATCGTAGCTGCAGCCACGCTTCATCGGAACTTGGTCGACATACTTCTGTCGGACCTCTTCCTCGGTGATACCCTGGTTTCGAGCGTACTGCTTGTACAGACTGTCCACCCACAAGGGTGAGTCAAGCAGGTTGCCGGGGCAGATGGCGTTCACACGAATGCCCTCTTCGGCCAGCTCCAAGCCGAGGCTCTGGGTTAGGCCGATCCCTCCGAACTTGCTAGCGGCATACGCCGAGTTCTTGAAACTGCCCTTCTTGCCTGACTTGCTGTTGATCTGGATGATGACGCCGCTCTGCTGCTTCTTCATCACCGGCACCACCGCGCGTGCCATGTTAAAGTAGCCGACCAAGTTGACGTCTAACACCAAGCGCCAACGAGCGGGATCGATCTCATCAACCCCGCCGCTAAAGAGCACGCCAGCGTTGGAGACCAGAATATCCATGCGCCCAAGGGCCTCCACCGCCTTGGTGACAGCCTGCTCGCACTGAGCGAGATCAGTCACATCGGCATGGACGGCCAACGTCCTCACGCCATGCTCGTCCGCGATCGCCTTGGCGACCGCCTCGGCCTGGTCGTCCTGGATATCCGCGATGACGACATCAGCGCCTTCGCGGCCCAGCCGATGCGCCAGCGCCTCTCCCAGCCCCTGACCAGATCCGGTCACCAGGGCGACTTTGCCGACTAGTGTGCGGCAATCGCTCATGGTAGCAACTCCTTCAGGAATTCTTCCTCAGCTTCCACGGTCCAGGTCTCGTTGGGGCCGAGCTTGGCATAGACCTTGGGCAAGACGTCCTTGAGCTCCGATAGCGGTGTCAGCGGAAAGTCCAGGATCATCGGATAGACCACGCATTTGCCTTCGAACCGCTGGTGCATCACCCCATCGATGCCCTCTCTGGCAGCACGGAAACCGGTGACGCAGTCCACCGACAGGTTCGTGTTCAGACGCTGCGACTCGGTGTAGGCCAGCATGCTACGGAGATCGTCGATGCCCGAGCCACTGGTGCCACGGAAGCGGATTCCGCGCTCGACCACTGCACTCAGGTCGATTGGGGCTCGCGTACCACGGGTCAGGCCCGCAAAGATGTTCATCGCGCCGCCGTCGGCCAGCAGGTCCATGGCGCCCGCCACTACGCGCGCGCTCGGCGCCATCACGGCCACGTCGTTAAAGCCCTTGCCACCCGTCAGCTCCACGAGCCCAGCATTGAACGCATCGGGAGGCGTGTCGCCCGGTACCTCAAGGCGCAGCTCAATCTGGTCGCGCTTGCTCTCGATCAGATCGGCGAACTTTTCCTCGATGACGCCTAGCCGTTCCTTCAGCAGATCGGTCGCGACGAGAAGGTTTGGCGGCTCCTCGGACTCGAGCGCCCTCTGGACGTGCATCTGCCCCATGGGTCCTGCCGCGCCCACGAACACCGCGGCACCATCAGGGACAAGCTCTGTCCGGACAGGCTCATAGGCCTGCGATAGATCGCTGCTCGTGGTGCCAACCAGCATTAGCCCGTCATAGTGGATACGCCCAACATCGACCTGCGCTGCTTCGGTCAAACCCTCGGCGCCCACCAAGTTCAGCGTCGCGCCAAGCGCCGTTTTGGGCTCGAGAAGCTCGTACAGAGCAGCATCCGCACCAAGAAAGACGACATCGTCAAAACCGTCACCGGCTTCATCCAGCGCCTTCTCTAACGTGTCCTCGCTGGGGGCCGGTAGCTCCACCAACGCGAACCCATCTGCCTTGGACCGCTGCCGCAGTTCCTCAGCCAACGCCCCATCGACGCCCATCGTGATCACCTTGGCAGGCGGCTGTCCGCCCCCGTAGGGTGTCCCCAAGCTATAATCGCCCTCTGCGGCCGGCCCCTTGGCGATGACCACGACTCCTTCCGGCTTCCAGCCCGTGCGATAGACAACGTCATACGAAGCCGTGACACATGCCCAAGGCTCGGTCAGCGCCGCCTGCGCATAGCCAGTATCGGCGTGGACAGGGATCAGATAGCAGCCATCGTCGCCCTCGAGGATCTCCTTGCCGATGACGTTGAACTGGGATAGGCCGCCCTGGATCTCATACCCATAGGCCATGCCGACGCCCTGGTAGTAGATATCG
>CAYOBT010000522.1:0-2233 GCA_964402205.1 uncultured Anaerolineales bacterium | reverse complement strand
GCCAGCTCGCTGCACCCATCGCGGAAATCTCCCTCCATGACAACCATCACGCGCACCGGCATGGATTCCATGATCTGGATCTGCACGCTATCGATCATCGCCTCGCGCTGCAGATACTCGCCCGCCTGTGGTCCCACCATCGCGCCCTCCCACACCAGCTCGGTCTCGACGCCATTCACATCGACAGTGTAGGTCCCAGTAGGCACATCCTCCATATCGAGCCGATAGGTCTCGGTGAAGGGGACCAGAGCCTGGGTGCACATCGCGTCCTCGGGCCGCGCGGTGATCACTCGGATCACGATGCGGTCATCCACCACCTCTTGGGTGATCTCGCTCACCTCGCTGCAACCATCGCGCAGGTTGCCACGGATGAGGGCGCTGATCTGCGCGGGAATGGACCGCGTCATCTTGAGCGTGACGTCATCGACCAGCGCCTCGCGTCGGAGAGTCGCCTCCTCGGCACGGCCGAGCATCGCCTCCTCCACAACCAGCTCCTCCTCAACGCCGTTGACATCAACGGTGTAGGTACCTGGCTCGATGCCCTCGAGATCCAGGCGGTACGTCTCGGTAAAGGGCTCCAAGGCCTGGGTGCACATGGCATCCTCGGGCCGCCATGTCGTGACCGTGATCGCGATACGCCCGTCCTGGACGTCCTGCGTGATCTCGCCGATCTCGCTGCAGCCGTCACGGAAGTTGCCCTCGATGACGACGTCCACCTGGACCGGCAGCGACTCTAGGATGCGCACCTCGATGCTCTCGACCAGCGCAACGCGCTCCAGGTAGTCGCCCTCACTCGGTGCGGCTGGTTCGGCGGTCGGCGGCAGGTCATCGGCCCTCCTGGCCGGCACCGGTGTGGCCGTCGGACTCGAGCTGCAGCCCACGACGCCGCCCAGCAATCCTAGCAAAGCCAACGCGCACAAGTATCTACGAACCATGGTTCTCCTCCCAAGTTACATCCCTCGCCAATCCACTTTGGCTTTCGGCAGGGGGTTGATCTCGTTCCACGCCCTAGACGTCCCACATCGCCGAGAGGTTCCGTCGCGTGCGGACGTGGTATGGCACCAGCTTATTGTACAGGATAGGCCCACCGACCGCACGCGCCCGCGAACGCTAACACCCCTTGGGGTTGACGCCCCTTTGACGCCCGTGCAGAATACCCGTCATTGCAGGCCTCAGAGAGGGACACGATGGTGAGACGCCTCGCCGCGATCGCGCTGCTCGTGATGTCGCTGGTGGCCTGGTCACCCGCGGCCTCGGAACCCGACGCTGCCCTGGCGGAGCGCCCTATGGGGGTCCAGGCCATCCGCATCGAGGCAGTAGCCGATGGCGACCGTAGCCGCATCGATTCCCTTGGCGCCGATGGCGTTCGCTACACGGTGGCCGAAGAGCCCTTTGCGCGGCTGATCCTGCCCCAGTTCGAGGCCCTGATCTCCCTCTCTCCGGATGGGCGCACGGTGGCCTATGTCACCGCCGACGATGAATCGCTGGCCAACGCCGAGCTGTGGTTGGCAAGCACCGACGGGTCGCAGCGGCAGAGGCTTGCCTCCTTCCCAAGGGGGCTCTGGATCACCCGTCCTGCCTGGTCGCCCGATGGCAACGCCCTTGCCCTCACCCTGCACGACCCAGCGGATGCGGGCGATGGGCTCCTCTTGGCCATCGTGCGCACAGCCGACGGGGAACAGCGGCGCCTACGCGTGCCTGGCCTCTGCGCAGAGACGTTCTATGGCACACCGGGCGACATGGTTGTCTGGGGCAATGCGGGGATCCTGCTGCAAGACGGCGTTTCGACGCCTGGCCGCATGATCGAGCAGACGGTGGATCCAGCCACAGGCAACGCGGTTCTGTCTGTGCGCCCCCTCACCGACGCCGAGACTCTCGCCACGATTGCGGCGAACGAGCTGCCCTGCGAGATGCCCCCCTACGCTCAGACCGACCCGCGATGGAGCGACGCGGTGATGCAGGTCTGCGGCCTCACGATCGGCGAGGCAGGCTGCGCCCTCACCAGCGCCGCCATGGTCTTTGGCTACTATGGCGCCACGCGGAACCCGCCGCAGCTCAGCGACTGCCTGGGCGACGATGCCTGCCCCATCTACTGGGGCATCGCCGCTAGCTCCTGCAGCGATGGGCTCGCCAGTTATGTCGATTACCAGAGCTTTTCCTGGGACACCCTCGCAAGCACGCTGGCCAGCGGGCAGCCCATCATCGTGCGCTTTGCCCGGGATAGCAATGCCAG
>CAYOBT010000521.1:0-2240 GCA_964402205.1 uncultured Anaerolineales bacterium | reverse complement strand
CCCCTTCAGCACCCACGCCACCGCCGCCTTGACGGCCCGGTCCACCTTGCCCGACGATAGCAGCTTGTCCACCGCCATCTTGTCCGTCACCCAGCCCCGCGCCTTGTGGAACCCCGCCTGTCTATCTGCATCTTGCACATAGGGCGAATAACTCGCCTTGGTGCCCACCTTGCCCCAGCTGCCGTCGTTGGCCACTTGCGTCGTCCATGAACGGCCCAGCACTTCTGACGTGCGCTTGCCGCCGACACTGCCGTCCTTGCGCGCCCAGCGTTGGCCGTAGCCGCGCTCATACCAGCGATTGTCAGCGCCCGGCGCAAATGGCCGCGGCGTGTTGGCCGCCGTTGCGTGCGGATAGCCCGCCACCGCCGACTTCATGTGGCCTACCGCCGCCGTGAGTAGCCCGCGCATCCAGCGGCCTGCGGCTAGCTTGCCCAGCGCGCGCTCGACTTTTTCGATGCCGTGGACTTCTAGCGTGACGGTCATTGCACGGCCTTCCAGCGACTACCAATCCAGCATCTACAACGAACATGTCTAGGCGGATAATCGGTGCCGGGAGAAGCGCTTTCCCATTCGCTCTGTGGCAATCCATCTAGTGGACCACACAGATTGCACACGAGATCATCTCTGTTGGTATGCCAGATATGTTCTATCTCAAGTCCCTGTTCACGCGAGCGCGCCGCCGATAGCCGCTCACCTTCCGCATAGGCTTGCGTCACCTCTGTGACTGCTATCGCCTCCGCACGTACCTTGCTAAACATCGGCTTGAGCGAATTCGTCAGTTCGTCCATAATTGTGCTAGGTATCGCGCCAATTTCGCCCGTTAGGTCGCCGATGGTCATGCCAGGCGTTTCGATAAACGTCTGTAGCTTGCGCCGAATGGCCCGTTGTGTCGTTGCGCCAATGCGCGCCACTTCCAGCGCTGCGTGCTCTGCTGCCCAGGCCGCCGCGTCGTCTGCTACTAGCGCCCAGTCAAAGGCCACGGGTATCAGCCGAAACGCTGTCTCCGCGCCTTCTAACGCCATCTGCTCCAGCTTGGGTCGCAGGACACGAATAATCTCTTTCTCTTCCGCGCTCCAAAAGAACGTGTCCAGCCTGTTCAAATCTGGCGGGTTGCCCAACGTCGCCATGATGCGGCTCAGTTGCCCGTTTAGCTCGACGTTCCAGAGCCGAATCAGCCGGCCTTCCCAGGCGTCTTTGCCAGCGCCGTTCGGGTCGCGTTTCCCTTTGGCCGTCTCACGGACGGCCTTGACGAAAAAAGGGCGCCTCGAAAGCGGCTTTTACCGCCTCTTCCGTATCGGCAAACTCTAGCGCCTCAGCCACGCCCTCCCGCAAGCCCAACGGCAGGATGTCGCTCTCGAATGCCCGCTCTGCCGGGTTGCGGCCCTCGCGGATCTCTTTCAGCGCGACCTTCTCCCAGCGCCCCATCTCGGTTTCGATGCCCAGCATAGCCGCCTTTTGCGCCGCCTCGTTGACTTGTTGCTCTGGCGCTTGCTGTCCCGCCATGCTCGGCGTGCCTGGCTGGCCTTCCGGCTCTTCCTCTTCGCCCGTCGTCTCGGGTTGCTCCGCGCCGCCCTGCTCTGGCGAGTCGTCACCATACGCCTCTTGCCGGCGCTTGCGCGTCGCCACAATGTCCAGAATGCGCACCGGCACACCGGCCAACACGGTCAAGTCCAGGTCAGTGGCCATCGCTTCGGCCAGGCCCTTGGGCGGCTCCCAGTCGTCCATCTCTAACACGCTGCGGTTCTCGTTGATGGTGCGGTCCATGGCATACGTCTGGTATTCCTGTAGCTCTAACGCCCGGTCCTGCGGGATCACGTTCGGCGCTGTGATGACGATGCCCTCGCCATAGAACGGCGCGACTTTGGCCGTCAATTCGTCTGCCATGTAGTCCAGCAGCGGCTGAATGCAGTTGCGCGCAAAGGTGATCTCGGCCGCTTGCCGCGAGTCGCCCGACAATCCGCCCGACACAAGGCCCTGCGGTATGCCGTATACCCGGTCAATAGCTTCTCTGTTGAACTCGCGCGAGACGTTAAACTCCAAGTCCTGTAGCGTCTGCTGGATAGCCTCAACGCTCATGTCACCCGCGCGGGCGAATAATAGCCGGTTGCCGTCGGCAATGCGGTCTTTGATGTCGGCCACAGCCGTCAGATAGTCACTATCGCCCAGCTCGCTGGCCAGTGACACCACGGCCAGCGGTACTGCGTTGTCATCGCGGAAAAAGTTTCGTTGCCACCGGCGCG
>CAYOBT010000520.1:0-2242 GCA_964402205.1 uncultured Anaerolineales bacterium | reverse complement strand
GCCGCGGATGGCGGACTGGGGGCCGGCGGGGACGAAACGCCCGCGGTCGTCCTGGGCGACGCGGCACAGCGCCGTCTCGGCGTCATGGGTGAAGAACAGCCTACCCTGACGGGACAGCAGATCGGTGAGCAGCGCTTGTTTCTCGTCGATGAGCAGCGCGGCATCCAGTCGCCCCGCCAGTTCGCCCAGCGCCTCCTCGACCACGGCCTCAACGATATCGCCACGATACTTTGGCCAACGCGACGCATACCTCGCCCCCTCACGCGCCGCGTTCGTGATCGCGATGTACGTCTGGAACGCGCGGCCCAGGTCGGCCACGCCCACCAGCATCAGCACCAGCAATGGAATTACCAGCGCGAACTCGACCAAGTTCGCACCACGCTCACTCTGCCTCTTCACACACGAAAAAGCCCGCATCATGTCTCTCCTCATGACCCGGCGACGGCAGCGGACGGTTTAGCTGAAGCTCCGGTGGCTCTCACGCGCTCCCCCGAGCGAGAGAGCCACCGGGGTCGGGCGGGTTCGCCGCCCTTCCACTATGTATGTCGTAAAGGAGGGTTGACGGATACGGCCTCTCCCGCCAAAGCTGATCTGTAACCGACCTGTTACGAACATGGCATACCCCCAAACCCGTTCCCTAGACGTAAATTGTGAGTGAAATGCCAGCCTTGCGCCTCACATGGCGGCCACGGCCGCCGGAGGAGTACCCTTTCTATGGACCACGCCTTGCATACGCCAGAATCGCACGGCGCGCCGCCACCCAACGGCCATTTCGAGGCCGATGCGGCGTCTCGCCTCGATGCGCTGACCGATTCCTTTATGATCGCCGCCTCTCACGAGCTGCGTGGGCCCCTGGCCTGCGTCAGCGCGGGGTTGGAGATGCTGATGTCCCCCGATTGCCCCCACACGCGCGAGAACGAGCGCATCTGCCTGGAGACCATGCAGGACGGCGTCGATCGCCTCACCCGCGTCACCCACCGCCTGCTAGAGGGCTCCAGCGCCACCTTGGGGCGCGCCAGGTTGCGGCTGGAGCGGGTCGCCATGGCCAAGTTGCTGCGCGATCTCGAGCCTGCCCTGCAAGAGTCGCTGAGTCAGCGCGAGCAAACCTTGGCGCTAGAGATCGAGCCTGGGTTGTCGCCGATCCGCGGGGATCGCAAGCGTCTGCAGCGCATCGTCGAGGACTTGGTAGCCAACGCCAGCCTGTATAGCGAGCCGGGTAGCGAGGTCCGCGTGGGCCTGAGATCAGGCGAGGGCAGCATGGTACGTCTAGTCGTCGAGGACGAGGGCATCGGCATCCCGCCAGAGGAGGCGGTGCAACTGTTCACGCCCTTTTTCCGGGGCGACGCCGCACGCCGCATGACGCCTCGCGGCCTAGGGCTGAGCTTGGCAGCAGCGCGCGCGATCCTACAGCTACACGGAGGCTGCATCACCTTCGAGAGCGTTCCCGGCCAAGGCAGCACGTTTCTGGTAGAGCTGCCCGTCGACAAGGAGGAGCATGAGGAGAGCCACGGGCCGTCGTAACCGAACTGTAACTTCCAGGGGGTTTCGCATCAATCGTTGGAGAGACTCACCTAGTGAAGGGGGCAGCGTGCCCCCAGCGCCCACAGGCACACAGCAGCGAGCAGCGGTTCGGAAAGGAGCCGATCGATGAAGAAGAGACTCTTGACACGCGCGTTGGAGGTGGCCGCAAGGCTGGTCCTCACCCTCAGCATTTTGCTGGTGTTGGCCCCGCCTGTGCTGGCCCAGGACCCGGTACCCAGTGGCAGCTATGCTCCCCACGTCTGGGCGCCGGACAATCTCAAGTGGGAAAACGGCCTGCCGCGTGGCTATGCCGAGACCGAGTCAGCCGCCTTTGCCGTCGAGATCAAGAGCGGGCTGGCGACGGGCACCACATACTATATGGAGCTAGGCCTGCAGGCCAGCCAAAAGGGTACGCCCACGAGCTATGGGTTCTCTGACTTTACGCCGTGGGATGTGTCGTACCAGCCCGCCGCGCTGCCCGACGGCACGCCGGTGGACTATGGCTACCCCGCCGCGGATTGGGACCGCTCCCATCCGTACGTGTGGGGCTACAACATCACCATCGCCGACGTGCAGCCCATCACCTACATCGCGGACTCGAACGGCAACTATGAGATGATGGCGCTGGTGACGTTCACCACCAACGGCAGCGCTGGTTTCCTGGTGTACGGCGGCCGCTTTGCCGCACCCGGTGACATGCTGCCCGCCCCGGTCCCCGCGG
>CAYOBT010000519.1:0-2245 GCA_964402205.1 uncultured Anaerolineales bacterium | reverse complement strand
CGCCAGGATGATGCTGTTAACTAGTCTGAGACCTTCGTATGCTAAACTGACCTTGGTTACCTCAGACTGACGCTCTGTCTGCAAGGTGCCAAGCGGCGAGCCTTGCGTCGGCACTGGACACGGGCGGGGGTGACATGCCCGGGCTCTTTCGAAGGTTCGACTGGCGCAAATCCCAGGCGCACCTGCTGCTTCTGAGCAGGTTCGTCCGTCCCAAGGCGCCCATGGAGATTCTGCCTTTGGCGGACTGGCGGGTCATCCTGAACGAATCGCCAGAGCGGGCCCTCAAGCGCTTCCTAGACGAGGGTATGCTGACCCCCATGGAGAACGCCAACCCCCGTGCGGCCGTCGTCACGCTGTCACTGCAATGCTCCAGCCAAGGGCATAGCGTTGCCAAGGAATACCTGGCAACGCTGGCGGCAAGAAAGGCGCTCGTCGAGCAAGAGGTCCTCGGCCTGCTCGCCGAAGGCCAGGTTCGCGCGGCCAGCGTGCGCGTCGCCGACTATGAGGCCGGGCAGATGATCCCGCGAGAGGGCGGGGAAGACTGGGAGCATCACAGCCCCCTCCGAGACATGCTCATCCTGAACTGCATCTTTACCAAGACGCCCAAGGCTCTGGCACGGCTCAGCGGGAGCAGCCTGGAACCCTTGCGTCTGGCCACTGGCATGATGTACCTGTGGGGTGCCGAGAGCCCCAAGGCGTGGCTCCCGGCTGACTTTCAGACGGGTGTTGACCTCGATGCAGATACCGTGACCCACATGCTGCAGTACTATGCCGCACAGCAGGCCGCGCTGGTACAGTATCGGCAGATGGGATTTGTCAAGGCCGTCAGGATCGAGCCCCGCAACGACGCCGATACGTGCGAGGCCTGTCGCCGTCTAGGCACTCGGACCTTCCGACTAGATGAGGTCCCCGATTTGCCTTACGAAGGCTGCACGTCCCACCTCGGTTGTCGCTGCGCCATGGTCACCGTCGTGGACGAGGCGTGAGCTTTCGATCCCGACGACGCGACGAGCCCCGCCATTGAGGCCCCCTCTCTGTTTCTGCTGGCAAGGCTCGCGCTCCAGAACGCGGGCTGGCTCGACTATTTGAGCTTGCTGCGCTGGCCCCGCGTCGGTCACACGTGAGAAGGATCGAGCATCGTTGCCCGCCAAAAGAGGCGACTCTTCCTCGGCGCGAAGAAACTGTGGACTCTGCCGTGGTTTGGATCAAGCAGAGACGGGAAGAGCTCGGTTCTCCAAGGCAGAAGCCTCCAGAGTTGGCGAGCCTCCCGTCTCCGAATCTGTCCTCAGACCGAACGCCTTCCGAGGCTCTTCGCCTCATGGGATGAGCCTGTATGGACAACGTCGGCAGTTGGACGGAGCTACCTGATCCAACATCACCCTAGGCGGACGGACCCGTGGCGCCAAGACGCACGCGTCCGTCCAGCCACCCCTCTCCGCGCGCGTGACGTGGGTCTCACAAACCGCTATCATAGGAGAGAGCATACTAGGTAGGAGCGGTGCGGGACGGGCGCGACCGCCGGCAAGCCTCACGGAGGTGACCATGGCGCAACATGCACAGAGTACGCAGAGCAGCGACCACAATGCGCAGGGGCACCGCCATCATGCAGCCATGTTCCGCAGGCGATTCTGGGTCTCGCTGTTGCTGTCGATCCCCGTCCTCCTCTACAGCGAGACGCTCCAAGGCTGGCTCGGCTTTGCCATGCCAACGTTTCCTGGGAGCCGATGGATAGCGCCCGTCTTTGCAGGATTGGTGTTCTTTTACGGGGGCACTCCCTTCCTGCGCATGGCCTGGCCAGAGCTGCGCAAGGGCGAGCCGGGCATGATGACGCTGATCTCGCTGGCCATCGTGGTCGCCTTTGTCTATAGCATCAGCACGCTCCTCGTGTCGTCGGGCACCGCCTTTTTCTGGGAGCTGGTCACGCTGATTGTGATCATGCTCTTGGGGCACTGGATCGAGATGCGCAGCGTCGGTCAGGCATCGCGAGCGCTGGACGAGCTGGCCCAACTGATGCCTGACACGGCCGAGAGGATCCACCCCGATGGCGACGTGGAGACGGTCCCGACCACTGAGCTCGCCAAGGACGACCTGGTGCTGGTGCGGCCGGGAGCCAGCATCCCCGCCGACGGCCGCATAGAAGAGGGCGCATCCGAGGTCAACGAAGCGATGATCACTGGCGAATCCAGGCCGGTGAGCAAAGAGCCGGGCGACGAGGTGATCGGCGGCACGATCAACGGCGATGGCA
>CAYOBT010000518.1:0-2247 GCA_964402205.1 uncultured Anaerolineales bacterium | reverse complement strand
TCGGCCTTGGTCTGTTCGCTCACTGCGTGCCAATTATAGGGCGAATCGGGTCGGGAATCGCTGGTCCAGCCGAACTCGAGCACGGCCACCTGCTTGTCGGCGTCGCCGTACTTGACCATGATGGCGCGCAGGTCCTCGACGCGGCGGAACGCAAAGGCTCGCTGGCCTCCCAGATCGGGGTTGGCCGCGACCTCGGCCGGATCGCGCTCGGGAGGGCTTTTGAAGCCAGGCGCGTGAGCGCCGAGAACGTCAAAGTAGCCGTCGCTGCTGCCCATGACAATGTAGAGCGTCTCCAGGTACCAGTCGTCCGGGCGTGCTTGGTCGCTCCACGTGCCCGTGGGCGAGAGGCCCCCGCTGATGACCATGGCGCCCGGGTCGGCTGCCTTGATGGCTTGGTAGCTGACACGCAGCATGTCGGCATAGGCGGCGGGATCCGGCACCCTGCCTCCCCACTCGCGGGCGAGATTGGGCTCATTCCAGACCTGGTAGGCACGAATGCGGCCACGGTAGCGCGTGGCGAGGGCTGCGAAAAAGTCGGCGATGTCCTGCAGATTGTCGGGCGGACCGTTCACCGGAAAGCCGCCCCCTGCCCAAGCCGGCTGATGGTCGATGCGCACCACCAAGTCAATGTCGTTCTCTTGAGCCATGCGGACAATGTCATCCGTGCGCGACCAGTCAAAGATGCCCTTGCCGGCCCCTTCGATCTCTCGCCAGCCAAAGTTGACCTTGGCCCAGCCAAAGCCCGCATCGGCGACGACCTGAAAGTCGCGGCTGCCGACTTCTGGACGCCACCATGGGAAGATCTGCATACCGTACTCGGGCGATGCCATGCGGAGGCTTTTGGTCGGGCGCGGCGTCGACGTGGCCGGCGCGTCGGTGGGCTGCTCCGTTGCTGGCTCATCGGCGGTGCCCTCTTGCGTCATGGTGGGCGCCAGCGTAGCGGTTGGGCTAGGGGGATCGGTTGGCGCCTGAGGCTGCGTGGCGGTCGCCTCTGCCGCCTCGACTGACTGGCGAGTCGGATCGTCGGCACGCGGGGTGAAGGTAGGCTTGGCGGTCTTGGTCGGTGAAGGTAGCTTGGTGGCGGTCGGGGAGTTGGCAGCTGGCGCGCAGGCCGAAAGCATCAGCGCGATGGCAAGAACGACGAGCATGACGCGTGAGCGACCTCGGAATCTGGGCATGTGAAAGCTCCCCCCTTGTGGCGTTCTACCGTTAGGGACGCCACAGCGGCTCCCCGTGTTCCATAGCAAGCGACGTAGGGGTGCCCGGAGGCTCCTACGTCGCTTGTAGTTCCTTCTACGGTTGTTACTTGGGCATATCCCGAAGGGCTGCGTAGGCAGGACGCGGGCTCCAGTCAGGCCGCACGATGCCGAACTTGGCTTTCTCGTCCTGGGCGCCGCTGACCGGCCCAAAGTTCAGGTTCCAGACGAACATAGGCCCGACCCAACCCCAGTTACGGGCCATCTGGAAGGCTCGGACCAGGTAGGCGGCCTGTTCTGCTTCAGTATTCTGGCCTGCATAGCCGTACCCCTCGTTGGCTGGCACGCCAAGGTTCTCCGTGCTGGCCCAACCGAACTCGGTTGGCCAGATACGCTTGCCGCTATCGCCATACTTGACCATGATGTTGCGATAGCTCTCCATGGTGCCGCGGAAGAACCAACTGGGATGGCTCTTGCAGTCCGGCTTGGCAGGGTCATTGTACGTGCGCCAGTCGGCGTCGGGCGGATTGTTGTAGCCGCTAGGGTGCGCGCCCACGGCATCGCAGTAGCGGGCCACCCCGGCCTGGTACATCTGCTCCAAGTAGACGCGATCATCGATGGCTGTGTCGCCGTCGTTCCAGCCGGTGGGCGTCAACGCGCCGCTGACGACCACGGCACCCGGATCCACCGACTTGACGGCGTTGTAGGCGTGCCGCAAGAGGTCCACATAGGCGGCCGCTGAGAGCCGGTTGCCTCGGCCACCCCACTCGTACCAGAGGTTCTGCTCGTTCCAGATCTCGTAGGCCTTGACGCGCCCTTTGTAGCGCGACGCTAGCTCCCGCATGAAGGTCGCATAGGTCGCAGGATCGGCGGGCGGGCCAGCTACACTGCGATCATCGCCTCCGGGGCGGGCCCATTCGGGCGCCCCCACCACGGAGAGCAGCACGTTGACGCCGTACCGGTTAGCGGTGTCGACGACCTGATCGAGCGATCCCCAGTTGTATTGGCCGGGGCCGGGGTTAAAGCGCCACCACTCTACCTGCTGTTTGAC